>CAVJZZ010000050.1:0-19945 GCA_963654295.1 Lachnospiraceae bacterium
AGACCGTGCAGACTCGCGTGAACGTGCGCCAGCGTCCCAACGTGAAAAGCAAGAAAATAGGTTCCATCGCCCCTCAACCCGGTATGGTGCCCGAAGTATATCCCTGTCTGGGCTATGTGTATGAAAAAGACAAGGGCTATTGGTTCAAGTTGAAGGTGAATGGCAAAGTGGGCTATGTGGCAGAGCAGTTTATGATATGGGATGCCATCAACAGCTATTGATGTGGATGCTTCATGACAACATGAGTGGGAACGGATGATGTCCCCCAAAAGAAAAGCGGTGGTAAGGTTTGAATCCTTATCACCGCTTTTATATATTTATAAGCTCGGCATGAGCAAGGCTGCTGTCAGCTTAGTTCTCAGGAACGTTTTTCAGAATTTCAAGCAAGTGGTTCCATACCATTTCCACGGTAGGAATGAGCAACTTTTCATCAGGCGTGTGAACACCACGAAGCGTTGGCCCGAACGAAACCATGTCGAGGTCGGGATAGCGCTCGGAGAAAAGACCGCACTCCAAACCGGCATGGATGCCTCGAACGATTGGTTCTTTGCCAAACAACTTCTTGTAAGTCTCCACTGTGAGTTTCGTCAGTTCACTGTCCGGACGCATCTTCCACGCAGGATAGCCGCCAGTTTGCGATACTTCAGCGCCTGCCAACTCGAAGGTGGCCTTTACCGTGTTGCACATATTGTCGAGGTTGCTCATCACGTTGGAGCGCTGGCTTGCCACGATGTTTATCTCGTTGTCTGTGGTCGCAATGCTTGCCACGTTGCTTGATGTCTCGACCATGCCATTCAGCTCAGGGTCTTGGCAGATGGCGAAAACACCGTTGTCGAGCGCTTGGATGGCACGGATGAAGTTGTC
This sequence comes from Lachnospiraceae bacterium, assembly GCA_963654295.1. Taxonomy (GTDB): domain Bacteria; phylum Bacteroidota; class Bacteroidia; order Bacteroidales; family Bacteroidaceae; genus Prevotella. The sequence continues at coordinate 865 of CAVJZZ010000050.1, forward strand.
TGCCACCTTCTTCTCAATCACGGGAGCAACATCTGTGCTGTCCAACCGATAGTCCATAGTGCCGTCGCTCACATGAAATTCGTCTTCCACTCCAGCCATAAACACGTTCCAGTCTGCTTTCACTTGCTCCTTTTCAGCTTCGGGAACAGCGATGATCACCTTGCCGTCGCGAGGAATGGCATTGTGCATCTTGCCAGAATTGAACGAGACAAGGCGCAGGTCTGTCTTTTGCAGTTCGATGTAGAGGAAACGGTCAAGCACCTTGATGGCATTGGCACGTTTCTTTTCGATATCGTCACCAGAATGACCACCGTTCAGTCCTTTGAGCGAAGCCTCCATGAAGAAGTATCCCTTGGGCGCATCCTCACGGCAGAACTTGAATGTAGCTGATGTGGCACGACCGCCTGCACACGACACGAAGATCTGTCCTTCATCTTCCGAATCGAGGTTGATGAGCATCTGTCCCTTCATGAAGCCAGCCTTCATGCCCATGGCACCAGTGAGCTGGGTCTCCTCGTCACGAGTGAAAACGCACTCGATGGGCCCGTGCTTGATGTCGTCGCTTTCCAATATCGCCAACTCGATTGCATCGCCAATGCCGTCGTCAGCACCCAATGTGGTGCCCTTGGCGGTGAGCCATTCGCCGTCGATATAAGTCTGGATGGCATCCTTTTCGAAGTCAAACTCCACATCGACCAACTTGTCGCATACCATATCCATATGGCTTTGCAGGATGACGGTCTTCTTATTCTCGTAGCCCTTAGTGGCGGGCTTTCTGATGATCACGTTGCCAGTCTCGTCTACTTCGGTGTCCAGTCCATGGCTTTCGCCGAAGTTCTTGAGGAATTCAATCATTTTCTCCTCGCGTTTGGAAGGACGGGGAATTGTGTTGATTTTTGCGAATTGCTCGAATACGCAAGCGGGTTTTAAGTCTCTTTTATTCATTATTTATACATTTTATTATTGTATTCCTGAAGATTTGATTACCTTTGCACGTGCAAAGTTAGGAAAAATGGCACAGATGTGACCATGATACGTGTTAATTATTGCTATCTATAAATAATATCATCAATAAAGAAAATGAAGAAAAGAAACGTTTTCCGCGCCGTGGCTTTGGCAGCTTTCGCCGCTGTTGCCATGACTTCATGCAACAAGCAGAATCCTCAGGTCGACGAGAAACCCGCAACGGCTGCACAGGCTGCAGGCGATGCCAAGTTCGCATACGTGGAGGTAGACTCAATCATGTCACAGTATAAGTTCTGCAAGGACTATTCGCTCATCCTTCAGAAGAAGGGACAGAACATCCAGAATACACTTGGACAGAAGGATGCCAACTTGCGTCAGGCTGCCGCCAAGTTCCAGCAGGACATCCAGGCAAACAAGTACACCCGTGAGCAGGCTGAGGCTGTGAATGCCAATCTGCAGAAGCAGAATGCTGACCTCCAGACCTTGAACCAGCGTCTGAGCAACGAGTTCCAGACGGAAACAGCCAAGTATAACAAGGCGCTGAGCGACAGCATACACAACTACTTGGCCCGTTACAACAAGGATAAGAAATATGCCATGATATTTGCAAAGCAGGGCGACAACATCCTGTGTGCAGACAAGGCATATGACATCACCAACGAGGTGATTGCCGGTTTGAACAAGGCTTACAAGCCTGCAGCCACAAAGTAACTTTATACCTTTATATAATAGGACGGCAGAAACATTCCACAAGAATGTCTTCTGTCGTCTTTTTGTTTTTTTTCTTTTGGAGAGTGCTTCCGCGAGTGTGTCATAGCGTCTTGTAAGGTTCTGCCTTTGTTTGATGGGGTAGTGCGGAAAATGTCACTTTTATTTTGTAGTATATCGGATTTACACTAACTTTGCGTTTTGACAAAGTAAAAAGAAGACGAAATGGAAAAATTATATCCCTTGTTGTTTCAGCCAAACCTGCACACTGTGGTGTGGGGCGGCAACCGTATCTGTGGCTACAAAGGGCTGGATGAACAGCTGGATCATATTGGTGAGAGTTGGGAAGTGAGTGCTGTCCCCACAAGCCGGAGCATTGTAAAGAACGGCAGTTGGGCAGGACGCGACTTGGTTTCAGTGATCGACGAGGCTCCCAAGGAGATATTGGGTGAGTCGGTGGCTGCGCAATATGGCGGTAAGATGCCGCTGTTGGTCAAATTCATCGACTCGGCACGTCCGCTCAGTATACAGGTGCATCCCAATGACGAGATGGCGCGGCGTGAACACGGAAAGTCGGGAAAGACAGAGATGTGGTATGTCATTGATGCTGAACCGGGTAGTTTTCTCTATGCCGGATTTAAGGAAGAAATCACACCTGAAGAGTATAAGCGTCGTGTGGCAGATGGGACGATAACCGATGTGCTGGCGAAGCATGAAGTGAAACGCGGTGATGTCTTCTATCTGCCTGCCGGTAGGGTGCACGCCATCGGTGGTGGCATTCTGCTTACCGAGGTACAGCAGTCGTCCGATGTGACCTATCGCATCTATGACTATAACCGACCAGGACTTGACGGAAAGCCACGTGAACTGCACACCGAATTGGCTGCAAAGGCCCTCAACTATCATGTGGAGGAGGAATACCGCACGATTTACCGTGATGAAATCAATGCCGCCAATCTGGTGATAGACTCGCCTTTCTTCAGCGTCCGTGTGACCAACGTGACACATCCGTTTCACCGCAATCTGTTGAAATATGACAGTTTCGTCATCAGCGTGTGTGTGAAAGGCGACTGCAAGATAAAAATCCGTTCCACGGGTGTTGAAATTACCCTCCATGAAGGCAATAGCTGTCTCATTCCTGCAGCCATTGCCGACTATGACGTGATACCGCTTCACGGAACCACGAACATATTGGATGCCTTTATCGACAACAAGAAGAGAAGTGTCGGTCATAAGATAACGCGCTTTTTCCACTTGTCGAGTAGGTAGAAAACGGCTATATAACGCAAAATCCCCGTATGACAAATCTGTTATACGGGGATTTTGCGTGCTTAGAGAAGGACTAAAGACCTTTCATGGTCAGCGAGATGCGGTTGCGTTTCGTGTCGATACCAATCACGCGAACACGTACATGCTGTTGGAGTTTGACCACTTGCGTAGGGTCTGCCACGTAGCGGTCTGCCAGTTGGGAGATGTGTACAAGTCCGTCTTGGTGCACACCGATGTCTACAAAAGCACCGAAGTTGGTGATGTTGGTTACGATACCTGGCAATTCCATTCCCTCGCGCAGGTCCTCGGGTGTGTGCACGCTGTTGTCAAACTCGAACACTTCTATCTGTTCACGCGGGTCACGGCCGGGCTTTTCCAATTCTTTCATGATATCGGTCAAAGTGGGCAAGCCTACCTCAGTGGTGACGTAACGTTTCAAGTCTATCTGTTTTTGTTTTGCTTTGTCTGCCACCAGTTCCTTGACGGAGCACCCTTGGTCTTTCGCCATCTGTTCTACTACGGCGTAGCTCTCTGGGTGAACGCCGCTGTTGTCGAGCGGGTTTCGTGCATCGGGGATGCGGAGAAAGCCCGCGCACTGTTGGAATGCGGAAGGACCGAGCCGCGGAACCTTCTTCAGTTGTGCACGTGAAGTGAATGGCCCGTGCTCATTTCTGTATTCCACAATGTTCTTGGCGAGGGTAGGACCGAGTCCGCTCACGTAGGTGAGCAGGTGTTGGCTTGCCGTGTTCAGGTTCACGCCCACCTGGTTTACGCAGAATTCCACGGTCTGGTCAAGGCTCTTCTTCAGTTTCGACGGGTCCACATCGTGTTGGTATTGTCCCACACCGATGCTTTTCGGGTCTATCTTCACCAGTTCGGCAAGCGGGTCCATCAGTCGTCTGCCAATAGATACGGCACCGCGCACGGTTACATCTTCAATTGGAAATTCCTCACGTGCCGTCTTTGATGCCGAATAGACTGAGGCTCCGTCTTCGCTCACGGTGAATATCTGCACCTCGTGGTCGAAGTGGAGCGAACGTATGAAAGCGTCTGTCTCACGGCTTGCCGTACCGTTGCCGATGGCGATGGCTTCTACGTCGAATCGCTTTACCATCCGCAGTATGGCGGTCTCCGCTTGTGCTTTGTTGGGTTTGGGGGGATGAGGGAAGATGGCTTCGTGGTGCAGCAGGGCACCTTGGGCATCGAGGCATACCACCTTGCATCCCGTGCGGAACCCCGGGTCTACACCCATCACGCGTTTTTGTCCGAGCGGGGCGGAGAGCAAGAGCTGACGAAGGTTCTCTGCAAACACCTTGATGGCTTCTTCATCGGCTTTCTCCTTGCTAAGAGCGGCAAACTCGTTTTCTATGCTGGGCTTGAGCAACCGTTTGTAGGCATCCTCAACGGCATCACCTACGATTGTGCTGCAGAGATTGTGGCTGCGTACGTATCTGCGTTTCAGACGTTCGGTTGCATTCGCATCGTCGGGTGAGATGCTGACCCGGAGCACACCTTCGTTCTCGCCACGCCGGATGGCAAGCAAGCGGTGGGAGGAACAGCGGCGGAGCGGTTCTGAGAAGTCGAAATAGTCGGAGAACTTGGCAGCCTTCTCTGTGTCGGCTTGCGCTTTCACCACTTTGGCGGTGATGACAGCCTCGTGTTTGAAGGCACTGCGCACCTGGTTGCGGCTTTGTTCGTCTTCGCTCACGGTTTCGGCAATGATGTCCTGCGCACCCTTGATGGCGGTTTCAGCGTCTTTCACCTGGTCGTTTACGAATCGCTTGGCTTCGGTATACGGGTCGTTCTCGCGTTGCATCAAGAGAATGGTTGCCAGCGGTTCGAGACCTTGTTCGCGTGCCGTTTGGGCTCGGGTGCGCCGCTTGGGTTTGAATGGCAGGTAGATGTCTTCCAGTTCGGTGGCGTCCCAGCACTGTTCGATGCGCTTCCTCAGTGCGTCTGTCAACTTGTCTTGCGCCTCTATGGTCGAGATGATCGTCTCCTTGCGTTTTGCCATCTCTTTCATTTTGTCGTTCCGGTCACTGATGGCAGCTATCTGTACTTCATCAAGTCCGCCTGTACGTTCCTTGCGGTAGCGGCTGATAAAGGGAATGGTGCACCCCTCTTCGAGAAGTTGCAGCGTGTTTTCCACGCCCTTTGCCGGCAGCGACAGTTCGCGGGCGATGATGTCTGTGAATGTATTCTTGTTCATTTCTTGTATTTTAATGGGACGCTAAGTTACTACATTCCGTTCTACTGACCAAGCGAAGCCGCATTTATTCATGTCAAATGCGGCTTATTCCAATATTAATTAGTAATTTTGCAGCCATTATAAATCATGTGAAATGGGAATTGTAATCGGTATAGACGTAGGCATCAGCACTACGAAGATTGTAGGTATCCGCGACGGTAAGGTGATTTCCCCGATCCGTATCAAGGCTACCGACCCGGTGACTTCGCTCTATGGCGCGTTCGGGAAATACTTATACGCAAACAAGATACAACTTGATGACGTGGAGCACGTCATGCTCACGGGTGTAGGCAGTGCATATGTAGACAAGGCAATATATGGTTTGCCCACAGACAAGGCTGAGGAGTTTGTCGCCAATGGCTTGGGCGCACGTTTCGTGTCGAAGAAAGACCGCATGATTGTGGTCAGCATGGGCACGGGAACATCTCTTGTGAAATGCGACGGCGGCAACATCGAACATATTGGCGGTGTCGGTATCGGTGGCGGTACGCTGCAGGGACTGGCACGCTTGTTGCTCAACACCGATGACATCCAGCAGGTTTCAAACCTTGCCATGCATGGCGACATTTCCAATATCAACCTGCTTATCGGCGATATCAGTGCCCGTCCACTACCTGGATTGCCTATGGATGCCGTGGCGTCTCTTTATGGCAAAGCCAAGAACAATGCGTCTGCAGAAGACCTTGCCGTCGGTTTGATATGGATGGTATTGCAGTCTGTTGGTTCGGCATCCATCCTTTCGTCGCTTGGCAGCGACATCCGCGACTTCGTGCTTATTGGCAATCTGACCTTGTTGCCGCAGTGCCGCCTGGTCTATCCGGCGATGGAAGAGTTGTATAAGGTGCATTTCACCATTCCGAAGTACTCTGAATTCTGTACAGCCATTGGAGCGGCACTGAGTTACACGGAGACATCCAAGGAAGGATAACGTTTCGTTATAAGGAGGAGAGTTACGGCTAAACCGATTCTGTTTACGGGTAACTCTTTCCTGGAAAATCACAAGATTCTGACAAAAGCAAATGATTTCAGTAGAAGGGCTAAAGGTGGAGTTCGGCGTGAAGCCGCTCTTTAGTGATGTGAGCTATGTCATCAACGACCACGACCGTGTGGCGCTGGTGGGCAAGAATGGTGCGGGAAAGTCGACCATGTTGAAGATATTGTGCGGCATACAGCATCCCACGGCTGGTACAGTGGCGGTTCCGCAAGGCACCACCATCGGATATTTGCCTCAGGTGATGAAGTTGCAGGACGATACCACTGTGCGCGAAGAGGCTCGCAAGGCGTTTGCCGACAACACAAGGATGAAAGAGCGCATCGATGCGATGAACCGTGAACTGGCGGAACGCACGGACTATGAGAGTGAAAGCTATCTGGAACTGGTCGAGAAATTCTCCCAGGAGCACGACCGCTACATGATGCTCGGTGGTGAAAACTATGAGGCTGAGATAGAACGCACCCTCACGGGACTCGGTTTCGAAAAGACAGACTTCGACCGCCCCACCTCTGAATTCAGTGGAGGTTGGCGCATGCGTATCGAACTGGCAAAGATCCTCTTGCGCCGCCCCGATGTGCTGTTGCTCGATGAGCCGACCAACCATCTTGATATCGAGAGTATACAATGGCTCGAACAGTTTCTTGCCCAGAGTGCCAAGGCTGTGGTGCTCGTTAGTCACGACCGCGCTTTCATCAACAATGTGACCAATAGGACGCTGGAGATATCCTGCTCAAAGGTGATCGACTATCGGGTGAAGTACGACGAATACATGAAGCTGCGGGCCGAACGCCGCGAGCAGCAACTGCGGGCCTACGAGAACCAACAAAAAGAGATAGCCGACATCAAGGACTTTATCGAACGTTTCCGCTATAAGCCGACCAAGGCTGTGCAGGTGCAGAGCCGCATCAAGCAGTTGGAGAAGATTGTGCCTATCGAGATCGATGAGGTAGACACGTCAGCGATGCATCTTAAGTTTCCTCCCTGTCTGCGCAGCGGAGACTATCCTGTCATCTGTGATGGTGTGCGCAAGGACTATGGAGACCACACGGTGTTCTCCGATGTGAACTTGACAATCAAACGCGGAGAGAAAGTGGCGTTTGTGGGCAAGAACGGTGAAGGAAAGTCTACGCTTGTGAAGTGTATCATGGGCGAGATTCCATATTCCGGAGTGCTGAAGATAGGCCACAACATACAGATCGGTTATTTTGCACAGAACCAGGCGCAGTTGCTTGATGAAAACCAGACGGTGTTTGAGACCATCGACAACGTGGCTAAAGGAGAGATTAGACTCAAAATCAAGAATATATTGGGCGCATTCATGTTTGGCGGAGAAGCCTCCGACAAGAAGGTGAAGGTGCTGAGCGGTGGTGAACGTAGCCGGTTGGCGATGATCAAACTGCTGCTCGAACCCGTCAACCTGCTTATCCTCGATGAGCCTACCAACCATCTCGACATGCCCAGTAAAGACGTGCTCAAGGAAGCCATCCGGGCTTTCGACGGTACCGCTATCGTGGTAAGTCACGACCGAGAGTTCCTCGACGGACTGGTCACCAAGGTCTATGAGTTCGGCGGAGGCAAGGTGCGCGAGCACCTGGGTGGTATCTATGAGTTTCTGCAAGCCCATCATCTGGAAAATCTTAACGAACTGGGCGGTAAGGGCATCAATGCCTCGCAATCTTCGGCGCCGTCAGCAGACAGCAAGTCTACGGCTACGGAAGAAAAACCGAACAGGCTGAGCTATGCAGAGCATAAGGAACAACAGAAAAAGATAAAGAAAGCCGAGCGTGCCGTGGCAGAGTCGGAGAAGAAAATCGAACAGATGGAAGCCCGCCTGAAAGAACTCGACTCGATACTGTGTACGCCGGAAAATGCATCCAACATGGATCTGATCACCGAATATACGTCTACCAAGAAAGTGCTTGACGAAGAGGTGGAGAAGTGGGAGCGGTTGTCGGAAGAGTTGGAGACGCTCAATCAATAATGAAAGAATAGACAAAAACAATAAAAAACATTAGAAATGAAGATGAAAAGCATTATCCCAATGATGGCTATGGCTGCCATGCCCCTTAGCGGCATGGCACAGACATTGGGCTCGGGGCTTCATGACTCCGATTTCGACAAAACCGCTAAGCCGGGCGACGATTTCTATCAGTATGCTTGCGGAGGGTGGATGAAATCCAATCCGCTGCCTGCCGCCTATTCCCGTTACGGAAGTTTCGACCGTCTGGCAGAGAGTAACAATGTGCGTATCAATGGCATCCTGTCCGACTTGCTTAAGGGCAGCTATGAAAAGGGCACCGTGGAACAGAAGTTGGGCGACTACTATAAGCTTGCCATGGACTCCGTACGCCGCAACAAGGAGGGTGTGAAACCCCTTCTACCGTTGCTCAAGGAGATGGACAAGGCCAAGGACGTGAAAGCTTTGCGTGCGCTGCAGTTGAAGTATGCCTCAGAGGGCTATGGCATCCCGATGGGCATGGGCTTCGATGCCGACCAGAAAAACGCCAGCCAAAATATCCTCAATATATATCAGGGAGGCATCACACTGGGACAGAAGGAGTATTACATTGATAACGATGAGGCTACCAAGAATATCCGCGAGGCATACAAGAAGCATGTCGTGCGTATGTTCGGTCTGTTCGGCTACAAGCAGAAAGTCGCAGAGCAGAAGATGCAGAACATCCTTGATGTGGAGACCGCTCTCGCCAAGGCAAGCAAGAGTCGCACGGAATTGCGTGACGTAGAGGCCAACTATAACAAGATGACCCTCGCCCAGTTCAAACAGAACTATCCAGCCTTCGATATCGAAGCCATCTGCCAGGCTCAACAGATCAAGTCTGCCGACATCCAACAGCTCGTCGTAGGACAGCCTTCTTTCCTTGAGGGCGCCAGCAAATATTTCTCTGCCATTTCTGCTGATGCATTGCGCGACTATATGGAATGGGATGCTATCTGTTCTGCTGCCAGCTATCTGAGCGATGAAGTAGAAAGTGCCAACTTCGACTTCTTTGGCAAGACGATGCGTGGACGCAAGGAGAATTTCCCCCGTTGGAAGCGTGCTACCAATCTTGTAGAAGGCCAGATGGGTGAAGCCCTTGGACGCATCTATGTGAAGCAGTTCTTCCCGCCACAGGCTAAGGCGCGTATGGAGAAACTGGTGAAAAACCTCCAGGTGTCGCTCGCTGAACGCATCCAGGCACAGACGTGGATGAGTGATACAACCAAGGCGGCCGCGCTTGACAAGTTGAACCACTTCTATGTGAAGATCGGTTATCCCGACAAGTGGACGGATTTGAGCAAGCTTGTGATCGATCCGAGCAAGTCATTCTATGAGAATGTGGTGGCTTGTCGCCGTTTCTGGAACGCCCACGAAATCGAGAAGAAAGCAGGAAAGCCTGTGGATAAGGATGAATGGCAGATGACACCGCAGACGGTGAATGCCTATTACAATCCCACAACCAATGAAATCTGTTTCCCCGCAGGAATCCTGCAGAAGCCTTTCTTTGATATGGAAGCCGACGACGCATTCAACTATGGCGCCATCGGTGTGGTGATTGGTCATGAGATGACACACGGATTCGACGATCAAGGCCGCAATTACGACAAGGATGGCAATATGCGCGATTGGTGGACGGCTGCCGACGCAGACAACTTCAATGAGCGCACAGGCAAGTATGCCCAGTTCTTCTCCGCCATCAAGGTGTTGCCAGATCTCAATGCCAATGGCAATCTCACCCTCGGAGAAAACCTTGCTGACCACGGCGGTCTCATGGTATCCTATAATGCTTACAAGAATGCCACGCGCAATAACCCATTGCCGGAGAAAGACGGATTTACTCCAGAACAGCGTTTCTTCCTCGCCTATGCAGGTGTTTGGGCAGGAAATATCACCGACAAGGAAATCAGAAACCTCACCAAGAGCGATCCTCATTCACTTGGTAAGTGGCGCGTAGACGGTGCACTCCCGCACATCGACATGTGGTATGACGCATTTGGCGTGAAGGAAGGTGACAAGATGTTTATTCCCAAGTCTCAACGACTGGAACTGTGGTAACCGCAGGAACATCTCCTTGACGGTTTTATGACTAAAGAAAGACAGCCGCTGCATGATCATTCGTTATCGTACAGAGGTTGTCTTTCTTTATTTCTTTCATATGTTGTCCGTCCGAAAGAATGTGGAAATCCTGACAAAAGACAGATTAAGTTTTGTTATCTGTCTGATTTGTTGTAATTTTGCAACAAATTAAGTATAGCTATGCCTTTAAGATTACCAGATAAACTCCCGGCAATAGAATTGCTGAAGAAGGAGAACATATTTGTTATGGACAATACGCGTGCCACAACGCAGGATATCCGACCATTGCGTATTGTCATTCTCAACTTGATGCCACTTAAGATTACGACAGAGACAGACCTTGTGCGCCTGTTGTCAAACACGCCGTTACAGTTGGATATCCACTTCATGAAACTTAAGAGCCACACGCCCAAGAACACGCCGATCGAGCACATGATGATGTTCTACCGCGATTTCGACGAGATGAAAGACGAGAAGTTCGACGGCATGATTATCACTGGCGCCCCTGTCGAACAGCTTGATTACGAAGACGTGGGCTATTGGGACGAGATCACAAAGATATTTTCTTGGGCGAAGACCCACGTGATGAGCACCCTCTATATCTGCTGGGCTGCACAGGCTGGGTTGTATTATCATTATGGTATCCCCAAGTATCCGCTGGCGAAAAAAATGTTCGGCGTCTTTCCCACTTATCCACGCGATCCGCAGCTGCCCATCTTCCGAGGATTCGACGATGTGTTCAACATGCCTCACAGTCGCCACACCGAACTTCACAAGGATGACGTCCTCGCCAATCCTGAGCTTGAGTTGCTTGCCGAATCTCCAGAAAGTGGCGTTAGCATAGTGATGGCTCGTGGTGGAAGGGAATTCTTTGTCACGGGCCATTTGGAGTATTCTCCCACCACGCTCGATAGTGAATACCGCCGCGATATGGGCAAACGCGATGACGTGGACTTGCCGAAACATTACTATCGGGACGACAATCCCGACAACGAACCCGTGGTGACATGGCGTGCCCATGCAAACCTTTTGTTCTCCAACTGGGTGAACTATTACGTGTATCAAGAGACTCCCTACGACATCAACGACATCAAATGACGCAGCGAACTATCGAACTTCTCGCACCTGCCAAGAACCTGGCGTGTGGCATCGCCGCCATCGATCATGGGGCAGACGCTGTCTATATCGGCGCTCCGCAGTTTGGCGCACGTGCCGCCGTGGGCAATTCGCTTGACGATATACGTGCGCTCTGCAACCATGCCCACCTCTATCAAGCCAAGGTCTATGTGACAGTCAATACGATAGTCTATGAAGACGAACTCGACCGTGTGCGTGATTTGCTGATCGCCCTTGCCGAAATCGGCATCGATGCCATCCTCGTGCAAGACATGGCTGTGGTAGAGATGGTGGCGCATGAGCTTGATGACGTGCGGCAGAAACTGAAGAAGGCAGGCAAGCATATGCCGGCATTGCATGCCAGCACACAGACTGACAACCGCACCAGTGAGAAGGTGGCATGGCTTCATAGCATCGGCTTTTCCCGTGTGGTGCTCGCCCGCGAATTGTCGCTCGATGAAATTAGAACCATTCATGAGCAGAATCCGAACGTGGAACTCGAAGTTTTCGTCCATGGAGCGTTGTGCGTGAGTTACTCTGGAGCGTGCTATGCCTCGCAATATTGTTTCGGGCGCAGTGCCAACAGAGGTGCATGTGCCCAGTTCTGCCGTTTGAAGTTCGACCTTACCGACGCTTCCGGCACAATGCTGGAGCACGACCGCCATTTGCTGTCGCTTAAGGATATGTGCCAAATTGACGAACTGGAGTCGCTGATGCAGTCAGGAGCTGTATCGTTCAAGATTGAGGGGCGGCTCAAGGACGAGGGTTATGTCAAGAACGTGGTGGCAGCCTATAGCCAGCGCATTAACGAAATCATCACGAAAAATCCCAACCTTTACCGCCGAGCCTCTTTGGGTAAGGTAAGCTATACGTTCCATCCCAATCTCAAGAAAACTTTTAATCGTGGTTTCACTCACTACTTTCTTCATGGCCGGCAGCCCGACATTGCGTCGTTCGACACGCCAAAAGCCATGGGCGAGTATGTGGGCTATGTGAAAGAACTGCGTGGCAATTCGTTTAACGTGGCGGGCACTGCTACCTTTGCCAATGGCGACGGTCTCTGTTTTGTCAACGATTCGCGTGAGCTGGAAGGCTTCCGTGTGAACCGTGTAGAGCGTGGCAACCGTCTTTTCCCACTCAAGATGCCACAGCACCTTCGTCCAGGCATGGCGCTCTACCGCAACAATGATATGGAGTTTGAACGCGTGCTTGCCCGTCCTACAGCCGAGCGTAAAATGCAGATATCCTTCGTTCTCGCTCCTACAGCCGATGGTTTCACTCTAAGTGCTACCGATGAAAGCGGACGGAAGGGGAGGGCAACCTGCACGCTGGAGCATCAGACTGCACAAAAGCCTCAAGAAGAAAACATCCGTCGGCAACTCTCCAAACTTGGCAATACACCCTATGCTGTTGCCGATATCCGAATGGATGATGGTGTGAAGTCGCTTTTCATCCCGTCGAGTGTGTTAGCAGAACTGCGCCGTGAGAGCATCGAAGATTTGCAGCGTCTGGCACAATGTGAATCTACTGTCTACGATTCGCAGGTCGACACCTCGCGGTCTTCCTTTCACGGCACGGCTTCCGATGCGTTGACACTTGCCAATGTGGCAAACAGCAAAGCCCGACAATTCTATCAGGAATGTGGTATCAGTGGTGTGCCGGAAGCCTATGAAGTGGTGTCCGACAAGCGCATTGCCCAGTTTGACAATAGCGGGGAGGCTGTGGCAGACCTGTCGCATATCATGACTTGCCGTTATTGCCTGCGCTACACGCTTGGTTATTGTGTGAAGCATGGAGGCAAACAGCCCACATGGAAAGAGCCGCTATATCTCAGCCTGCCCGATGGCAAGAGATTTAAACTCCAGTTTGATTGCAAACATTGCCAAATGAATATCTATGCGCAACACACTTAAAATACTGTCGCTTCTCGCACTTGTCACCCTCTTCGCTTCCTGCTATGGTAGCTATGGACATCATGGAGGTTTCACCGGTTACAGCGATCGGCAACGTGATTCTATCTCGTTTTACGACAAGCACCACTACACCAACAACTATAATTTCGTAGTCAAGAGCGACTCGCTCGTATTGCTCCGTCAGCAGCCCGAAGAGATGTTGAGCCGTTTCGAGACCGATTCGGTGGTGGTGCATCGCCATGACAACCTCGTGGTGGCAGACATCCGCGTGTTGCCCGCCGACTCCATCGACTCTGTATGGGTGCAGGTGGCCCGCGACCAACAGACTTTTGGCTGGGTGCACGAGAGCACCTTGCTCCGAAAGGTGGAGCCCGATGACCCTATCTCCCAGTTCATCTCCACCTTCTCCGACATCCATCTGCTCATCTTCCTGGGCATCATCGCCTTAATGGCCTCTGTCTATCTGATGCGCAAGATTGCCAAAAAGAACGCCAAGATTGTGCACTTCAACGACATCGACTCGTTTTATCCCACCTTGCTCGCCATCCTTGTGGCATCGGCAGCCACGTTCTATGCCAGTATCCAGTTGTTTGCTCCAGAAACCTGGCGACATTTCTATTTCCATCCCACGCTCAATCCTTTTTCCGTGCCCACTATTCTTAGCATCTTCCTCATCTCTGTGTGGGCGATGCTCATCGTGGCAATAGCCGCTATAGACGATGTGCGCAAGCAGATGCCTCTCGGCGAGGCTGTGCTCTATCTATGCGGATTGGCGGGCGTCTGTGCGGTGGACTACATCGTGTTCAGTCTTACCACCTTATATTATATAGGTTATATCCTGTGGGCAGCCTACATCTTTTTCGCCCTGTTCCGCTATTGGTTCCATTCCCGTTGCGGTTTCCGTTGCGGTCATTGCGGTGCGCAGTTGCATCGCAAGGGGCGCTGTCCGTATTGCGGCACATGGAACGACTGAGTCAATATCCTCACAAATAAGGATTTCCCGTGCCGCCGTATTGTCGTAACTTTGCACGCTGGAAAAAGTTACGCAACGTATGATGATTTGTAAAGAGATTGTATGCACGCTCGTGCTTGCCGTGGCAGCATCGGCGAAGGTATCGGCTTCACCCCTTGTAGAGACCCGCGAGACTCGCGCACTGAGCGATTCTTCAAGAATACACGACATTGATGAGGTGGTGGTGGTGGCACAACCGAAGGAAACGGTCCGCCTCCGTCAGCAACCTGTCAGTTCTTCATCCTATTCCCACACAGACTTGCAGCGGCTCCATGTTGCTGATTTGCGTGCCTTGTCGTCCTATGTGCCGTCGCTCACGATGCCAGCCTACGGGTCGCGGCTCACTTCTTCCATCTATGTCAGGGGCATTGGTTCGCGCATCAACAACCCTGCCGTCGGACTCTATGTAGACGGCTTGCCCATTGTCAGTAAGTCGGCATACAACCTGCACACCTATCAGTTGGAACGTGTCGATGTGCTGCGCGGTCCGCAGGGTACGCTCTACGGACAGAATACCGAGGGCGGACTGCTCCGTCTGTATTCGCGCGACCCGTTTGCAAATCGTGGTACAGATGTGCGTCTATCGTGGGTTACGCAGTGGGGCAGAGACGTTGAACTGTCACACTACGGCATGCTGGGCAACAGCTTTGCCTATGGCGTGTCTGCTTTTTATTCCGGTCAAGACGGAGCCATGCGCAATCTTCACACTGGTCACTATGCCGAACGGATGGATGAGGCTGGCGGCAAACTGCGCTTGATGTATCGTCCCACAGACCGATTGTCGTTCGATTTCATTGCCGACTACCAGTATGTACACCAAAATGCATTCCCTTATGGACAGCTCGATGCACTTTCGAATATCGCCGCCGAACCCAATACCACGTTTGACAACAAGTATGTGCGCAACGTATTCAATACCGGACTGACCGTTCACTATGGCGGTCGAGGCTACGAGCTGTCTTCCACCACGAGTTATCAGTATCTGCGAGATAACATGCAGATGGATCAGGACTATCTGCCGCTTGACTTGATGAGCCTCGGCGAGCGACAGTTGCAGAATGCACTCACCCAAGAGTTGACCATTAAAAGTTTGGGCGACACTCGCTGGCACTATACCTTCGGACTATTCGGACAGCACCAGTGGCTGAAGACCGAAGCCCCCGTTGACTTCGGTGCTGACATGACATCGCAGATAGCCGTCCCCATACAGAACGCCATGGTTTCATCGATGACGTCGTCGATGGCGCAGCGCTTCGTAGCGCAGGGCATGGGTGAGGCGGAAGCCTACCAGCGTGCGTTGCAGGTGATAGAACGGGCGGGCGGCGTGACGATGGATGTGGCGATGACCGTGCCCGGCATGTTTCACACACCGCAGTCCAACATCGGCGTGTTCCATGAGTCCAATATCGACCTCACTTCCCGGCTCACTGCCACCGTTGGCGTGCGCTATGACTACAGTCACGTGAAGATTGGCTACGACACAGAAGCCTTGATGGCGATGACGGCCCATGTGATGGGGAAGGAGGGTACCAATCGTCTCGTGTCGCGGTTGAGTCAGGAGACATGCGACAACTTCAGTCAACTTCTTCCTAAGGTGGGCTTTTCCTGGCGCTTGGACAATAAAAAGAGCAACATCTATGCTGTGGTGAGCAAGGGGTATCGTGCCGGTGGCTACAACATACAGATGTTTTCCGACATTCTCCAAAGTGAACTCAATGCCAACCGCAGTCAGGCGATGCGCGGTGATTATGAGGTGGAGCACACCGCCGACGACTATGCGCGGGTCAACCAGACCATTTCCTATAAGCCCGAAACCAGCTGGAACTATGAGTTGGGGGCGCATCTCAACCTGTTCGACCATGCCCTTCATGCCGACCTCGCCGCCTATTGCATGCAAGTGAAAAACCAACAACTCAGCGTGATGGCTGGCACCTATGGGTTCGGCCGCATGATGGTGAATGCAGGCAGAAGCCGGAGCTTGGGCGTGGAAGCCGCCTTTCGAGGCAGTGCTGTGGCAGACCGGCTGTCGTGGTCGGTGTCATATGGCTACACTCACGCCACATTCCGCCAGTATGCCGAGACCCAGACTGTGGGCGGCGAAGAACGGGAAGTGAACTACCGGGGCAAGTGCGTGCCCTATGTGCCCGCCCATACGCTTGGTGCTACTGCCGACTATCGATGGGCATTCCGATCTTCCGTGCTGCGCTCGCTCACCCTTGGTGCCAACGTCAATGCGCAAGGCAAGATTTATTGGGATGAAAGCAATGACTGCAGCCAACCCTTCTATGCCGTGCTTGGGGCGCATGCCGACTTTGACATGGGACGCGTGCAACTTTCGTTGTGGGGAAAGAACCTCTCGCAAACCCGTTACAATACGTTTGCACTTTCGAGTAGTGCGTCGGACGAAAAACTTTGGTTTGGCAATCGGACAGTGCCCCGGCAAGTGGGGATAGACGTGCGTCTGCACTTGTAATCCTATACCTGACAGGTTCTTACTTATACTTCAAGAAGCGGAAACAACCATTTCCGCTTCTTTCCTTTTTCCATACTGATCATGAATATTGTATGGATAAAAATTAATCTTCTTTTAGTAAATCATTCAAGAAGCTGTCCAAATCTTTGTCGAGTCCTTTCATAAGGTCTCCACCGATAATCACGGTGTCATCGTCTGCCACATAAAGCTCAGCCACAGTCTCCTTGTCGTCATTCTCAAGCACAAAGCTGAACGGCTTCAGCAGACCGATGAGGTCGATGGTCTCGCGCAGATTCTCAAGTACGGAGCGCAGTATGGGGACAATTTGCGAGTAGAAGTTGTCGTCCTTGTTGTCTATCCACTGGTCCACAACGCATCGTGTGATTTCGTTTTCATCGTCATCGAAGGCCAGCAACTCACCGCTTTCCTGCGACACCAGCAGGTGGATGTCGGTCATGAGTGACGGTTCTTCAGTGGGTGGGAACTTCTGCGCAATCTTCTTGATGGCACGTTCGATTTTGAGTGTGGTCTGTTCGGTCACTTCCATCTTCGTATGATTAAATGAAATAATTTACGATTACAAAATTACGGCAAATAATTGACACCTCCTAATTTTTGTCGTTTTTTCTTTGTGTGAAGGTGTAAACGTTTACGGATAAGATTTGTTAATGGTAAAGAAATTTAGTTCTTTATATGTTTGTATCGTTAGAATATTTGCATTATCTTTGCATTTGCTAACTGTACATGGCATTTCGTGCAAATCATGAACAACAACATAGAACATCGTGGGATTATTGAAGCGATAGACGGTATCTGGCTGAAAGTGAGCATACAGCAGATGTCGGCTTGTGCTTCGTGCAAGGTAGCTAAACACTGTTCAGCCTCGGAGCAGAAGACCAAACATGTGGACGTATGTGATGCGGAGGCTGCCTCTTCAATGCAAATCGGTGATGAGGTGAAGGTGCTCGCCAGTCTTTCCACAGGATATCAGGCCGTGTGGTTGGGTTTTGGAGTTCCATTGGTGCTGATGCTGGTGGTCATTTTCGCGATGGCTAACGTACAACCTGACGAAACAATTGCCGCCCTTGCAGGCATCGGCATACTCATACCTTATTATATTGTCATTTATTTCTTGCGCGACAAGCTCAAGCGCAAGTTCTCTTTCCGGATAGAAAAAATTAATCACTAAACAAATACAAAAAGATTATGAATTCAATTTTGTCTGCAGTAATCGTGCTTGGTGTCATTGCGCTGGTATCCGCAGTGGTGCTCTACGCATGCTCCAAGAAGTTTGCTGTCAAGGAAGACCCGCGCATCGGACAGGTTTCCGCCGTGCTTCCACAGGCCAACTGTGGTGGTTGCGGTTTCCCCGGTTGCTCCGGTATGGCTTCCGCTCTCGTCAAGGGTGCGGATGCAGGCTCATTGGACGGCCTGTTCTGCCCTGTAGGCGGACAGGAGGTGATGTCGCAGGTGGCCGACTTGCTCGGCATGGCTGTGGCCAACACCGACCCGATGGTGGCTGTGGTGAGATGTAACGGTACGTGCGAGCATCGCCCGCGCATTGCCCAGTATGATGGTCTGCACACATGTGCTGCCATGAACTCTACGGGTTCTGGCGAGACCGGTTGCGGCTTTGGATGTCTTGGTTGTGGCGACTGTGTGGCTGCCTGCCAGTTTGACGCTATCCACATGAATGAGGAGACAGGTCTGCCTGAGGTAGATGAGGAGAAGTGCATCGCCTGTGGCGCCTGTGCAAAGGCATGTCCGCGTCACATCATCGAACTGCGCAAAAAGGGTCCAAAGGGACGCCGTGTGTATGTGCAGTGCGTCAACAAAGACAAAGGTGCCGTGGCCAAGAAGAGTTGTTCGGTGGCTTGCATCGGTTGTGGAAAGTGTGAAAAAGCTTGCAAGTTTGAGGCTATCACCATCGAAAACAATCTCAGCTACATCGATTTCAACAAGTGCCGCATGTGCACGAAGTGCGTAGACGAATGTCCTACGGGCGCTATCGTGAAAGTAAACTTCCCGGTCAAGAAGGCCAAACCCGCCGCTGAGGCTGCCGCTGCCGCTCCTGTGGCACAGGCTGCTGAAGCTCCAAAGGCTGAAGCCCCCAAGGCCGAAACCGCTCAACCCGCTAAAGAGGAGGAAAAAGCATGAAACTACATACATTCAGAATAGGTGGTGTACACCCCGATGAAAACAAGATTACAGCCGAGATGCCTACGCAGGTGGCAGCGCTTCCAAAGCAGGCCATCTTCCCGCTCGGTCAGCACATCGGTGCTCCTGCCAAGCCAGTGGTAGCCAAAG
>CAVJZZ010000051.1:0-19814 GCA_963654295.1 Lachnospiraceae bacterium
GGCATTCCCAATCCCTGACCTACGGTGAACAACACATAGAAGCCATAGAACATCAGCGTGGTCATCGCATCACCAAACCAAGCGAAGAGGGCGAGCGCAAGGAGCATGATGCCGTAGCCCGCCACGATGGGAAGGCGCGCCCCCACCTTGTCGAGCACCCTGCCACTAACCGGGGAGATGATGGCTCCCACGATGCAGCCCGGCACGAGCAGTCCGCCGGCAATGAAGGCACCGGTATGGTTGGCTATTTGGGAATAGTTGGGGATGGCGTAGCCCAAGGCAAGCACCGTGAACTGTGCCACGAGGATGGCAAACAGGGCAAACATGAAATTGCGATGACCCAGCACCTCAACACGCAGCAGCGGATTCTCCTCCTTGCGCGACTGCCTTACGAACCAGCCCAATGCCACCACAGCCACGGCCAACAAGGAGATGACCACCACGCTCACCCACCCTGCCGACGATGCCTGCACCATGGCAAGGATAAAGGTGGTGTAGCCCACCACGATGAGGGAATAGTCGAAGAGATGGAAGTGGGAACGCTCCGCCGGAACCGACCGTCCGATGAGCTTGCAACCGATGACGAGCGAGAGCAAGAGCAGGGGCATCAACGAGAGGAAGATGTAACGCCAGCCGAACATATCGACGATGAAGCCGCCCAACACGGGACCCACGGCAGGAGCCACTGCCGTGACGAGCATACCAATGCCCATGAACGTGCCCATCTGTTCCTTGGGAGCCTCGCCGAGGATGATGTTATACATCAGTGGCAGGGCAATACCCGTGCCCACTCCCTGCACCATGCGTCCTATCATGAGGACAGTAAACGAAGGAGCCACGAAGCAAGCCAACGTGGCACAGATGAAACTCAGGATGGCAATGAGGAAGAGCGTGCGCTGCGAGCAGTTGCGCTTCAGGTAGGATGACATCGTGATGACCAGTGCCAGGACGAGCAAATAGCCCGTGGTAATCCATTGCACCGTACTCGTACCGATGCCAAATTCGTTCATCAACGTGGGGAAGGTAACGTTCATCGCCGTCTCGCTCACCACGCCACAAAACGACATTACGCCCGTGGCGAATATCTTCCCCACCAACTTGGTATTACTTGTATTCTGCATTTCCTTTTTATTATTATCCTTAATCGAATGCAAAATTACAAACAAAAAAGCAGACACAGAATAGCAAACAAGTCTTATTCTTGTCAAAACGAAAACAAATATGTATAGAGTCAACCAGCAAGTACAAAGTTTATTCCTCAATTTGCACTTGCTGGTTGACTCTATAGGGAAGAAAGAGAAGAATGGGCTTTGGGGATTTTCCTGTACTACGTTTTGTAGTTCAAGATAAAAGATATACCTTTGCACAACGAAAATTTTATAACATTATTATATATGTACAGGACAAAGACTTGTGGAGAACTACGGCTCTCCGATAAAGGTAAGGAAGTGATCCTTGCCGGTTGGGTACAGCGCACCCGCAAGATGGGTGGCATGACCTTTGCCGATTTGCGTGACCGCTACGGCATCACACAGCTCGTGTTTAATGAAGCTGACGACAAAGACCTGTGCGACCAGGCCAACCATTTGGGCCGCGAATACTGCGTGCAGGTGGAGGGTGTCGTGAACGAACGCGAAAGCAAGAACCCCAATCTGCCCACAGGAGAAATCGAAATAATAGCCAAGAAACTTGTTGTTCTCAGTCCCAGCCTCACTCCGCCGTTTACCATTGAAGACAATACCGATGGTGGCGATGACATCAGAATGAAGTATAGATATCTCGACCTGCGCCGTCCGGCAGTGAGAAAGAACTTGGAATTACGTCACCGTATGACCATATTGATACGCAATTTCCTCGACTCCAAACGGTTTATTGAGGTGGAAACACCTGTGCTCATCGGCTCAACGCCAGAGGGCGCACGCGATTTCGTAGTACCTTCACGCATGAATCCCGGCCAGTTCTATGCACTCCCTCAGAGTCCGCAGACCTTGAAACAGTTGTTGATGGTGTCAGGCTTCGACCGCTACTTCCAGATTGCCAAGTGTTTCCGCGATGAAGACTTGCGTGCAGACCGTCAACCTGAGTTTACCCAAATCGACTGCGAGATGAGCTTTGTGGACCAGGATGATGTGATCAACTTGTTTGAAGACATGGCTCACCACCTGTTCAAGGAAATCCGCGGGGTGGAATTGCCTGCCAAGTTGCAGCAGATGACATGGCATGAGGCCATGCGCCGTTTTGGTTCAGACAAGCCCGACTTGCGTTTCGGCATGGAGTTTGTCGAGTTGATGGACGTGCTCAAGACGGGAACGTTCACCGTGTTCGACAATGCTGAATATATAGGCGGTATCTGTGTGCCGGGTTGTGCCAACTACACCCGCAAGCAGCTTGACCAGCTCACTGAGTTCGTGAAGAAACCGCAGGTGGGTGCCAAAGGCTTGGTATACATCAAATATAACGAAGACGGCAGTATCAAGTCGAGTGTAGACAAGTTCTACGGCGAAGACGTGCTCAAGCAGGTAAAGGAGAAGATGGGAGCCAAAGACGGTGACCTGGTGCTCATCCTCAGTGGCGACAACGCCAACAAGACTCGTGTACAGTTGTGTTCACTTCGTCTGGAAATGGGCGACCGATTGGGATTGCGCGACAAGAACAAGTTCTGCTGTCTGTGGATCATCGACTTCCCGCTCTTCGAATGGAGTGACGAGGAACAGCGTTTGATGTCTACCCATCATCCGTTCACCATGCCTAATCCAGATGACATCCCATTGCTCGAAGAGCATCCTGAGCGTGTGCGCGCCAAGGCATACGACTTCGTGTGCAACGGTGTTGAGGTAGGCGGCGGCAGCTTGCGTATTCACGATTGTCAGTTGCAGGAAAAAATGTTCAATATCCTGGGCTTTACCAAGGAGCGTGCAGAGGCCCAGTTCGGCTTCCTTATCAACGCCTTCAAGTATGGAGCACCTCCACATGCAGGTTTGGCATTTGGTCTGGATCGTTTCGTTTCCATCCTCGCAGGATTGGATTCCATCCGCGATTGCATAGCCTTCCCGAAGAACAACAGTGGTCGCGATGTGATGCTCGATGCTCCGAGCGCACTGGATCCAAAGCAGTTGGACGAACTTCAACTCAAGGTTGATTTGCGTGAAGAATAAGCTACATATAGCTTGACGTATGTCAAGAAAATCCAATAAGTTGCAGAAATATGATACGAAAGATACATATTCCTGCAACTTTTTTTTGCCTTATCCACCCGAAAAGACTAAATTTGCAGTGTAGATAACACGATATCAAGCAGATTATAAGTATTTATAATATAAAACTTTATAGATTATGGTAGAAAAGAAAACGACAGTGAAAAAGGCTACAACTGCAACAGAAAAGAAGCCGGCAGCCAAGACAACAACAAGAAAACCGGCAGCCAAGAAGGTTGAGATTGCAGTTGACGGCGTGAATGTAGGTTTTCGGGCTGGTGATGTCTATCAGGCATTGTCAACAGCAGGAAAGGCACTCAGTATTGCAGAGATTGCCAAAGAGGCAAAGATCAGCGAGGCAGAAGTGCTTCTCGGTATGGGCTGGTTGTTCAAGGAAGGCAAAATCAAGGACGACGGCAAATTGATAACATTGGCATAAGTTTGGCCGAAGATATTTATGATAGGGGGCTGGTATGTAATGCCGGTCCCCTTTTTCTATGAATTACGATAACGACATCATCAGAATACTGCACGAGGCAGGGCGTGACGGGTTGTCTGTGCGCAAGATAGCTACGCATGTCTACAATGCCAACAATGGTTTCTTCGACACACACGATTTCGAAGAGGTGGTTCGTTGTGTCTATTCCTATCTGCTGCGCAATAGCAAGAAGCAGGGATCTGCCATCGAGCGCACCGGACGGAGAGGTGTGTATCGGCTGAACACAGCGGCAGTAAGAGACGGTCAACCGATGTTGCGCTTTCTTGACCGACAAGACGACACGCCGCCAGAGACACCGGCACCCGACCTGTCGCTGTCGCTTTTCGATTGACCACAGGCAAGATTCGCATGTTCCCTATACCTTATTATTTATGAGGGAAGTAGCCTGCACAGGCGTATTATATATTATATTGATAAAACCGAAAAACATAATAATACTATGACTAAAAGATATTTATTGGGATTTGATATCGGAAGTTCTTCAGTGAAGGCTTCGCTTGTAGACGCAGACAACGGACAGTGTGTGGCTTCGGCATTCTATCCAGAACACGAGGCTCCCATCACCGCCGTCAAGGCTGGATGGGCAGAGCAAGACCCACAAATGTGGTGGGACAACGCCAAACTAAGCCTGAAGAAAATCATGGCAGATGCCGATGTGAAAGGCGAAGACATCAAAGCCATCGGCATA
This sequence comes from Lachnospiraceae bacterium, assembly GCA_963654295.1. GTDB lineage: Bacteria > Bacteroidota > Bacteroidia > Bacteroidales > Bacteroidaceae > Prevotella. The sequence continues at coordinate 4,382 of CAVJZZ010000051.1, forward strand.
TCCTATCAGATGCATGGACTGGTCTGTGTAGACAAGAACAACGAAGTGGTGCGTCCTGCCATCATCTGGTGTGACTCCCGCGCTGTGCCCTATGGAGAAAGGGCATTCCACGGACTTGGCGAACAATACTGTCTGGAGCACATGCTCAATTCACCGGGCAACTTCACGGCAGCCAAATTGGCTTGGGTGAAGGAAAATGAACCGGAGAACTACGGGCGCATCCACAAGTTCATGCTGCCCGGAGACTATATCGCCATGAAGCTGTCCGGCGTGGTCAATACGACCGTGAGCGGACTGAGCGAGGGTATACTTTGGGACTTCAAGGAGCAGAAGGTGGCATCAAGTCTGTTGAAGTATTATGGCATCGACGAGAGTCTCGTTTCCGAACAGGTGCCCACATTCTCTGTGCAGTCTGAGGTTTCGGCATCCGCAGCTGCCGAAACAGGATTGGCAGAGGGAACACCTATCTCATACCGTGCAGGAGACCAGCCGAATAATGCGCTGAGCTTGAATGTGTTCAATCCAGGAGAAATAGCCTCCACGGCAGGCACCTCGGGAGTGGTCTATGGCGTGCTGGGTGATGTGAACTACGATCCGAAGAGCCGTGTCAATACGTTCGCCCATGTGAACTATACAAAGGAACAGGATCGCTTGGGAGTATTGCTCTGTATCAACGGCACAGGAATCCTCAATGCTTGGGTTCGCCGGAATGTCGCTCCAGACGGAATCTCCTACAATGAGATGAACGATCTTATTGATACGGTGCCCATCGGTAGTGATGGCGTAAGTATAATCCCGTTCGGGAATGGTGCGGAACGCGTGCTTGAAAACCGCGAGACGGGTTGTTCCATCCACGGAATCAATTTCAACAAGCATAACCGTGCACACATCATGCGTGCCGCACAGGAGGGTATCGTGTTTAGTTTCTGCTATGGCATGGAAGTGATGCAGCACATGGGCATGGATATTCACAAGATACATGCAGGCAAAGCCAATATGTTTCTCAGCGAGATGTTCCGCAACACGCTTGCCGGCGTGAGCGGAGCCACCATCGAACTCTATGATACCGACGGCAGTGTGGGTGCTGCCAAGGGCGCCGGTATGGGCTGCGGCATCTATAAAGACCACGATGAGGCCTTCGCCACCTTGAAGAAACTGGCAGTCATCGAACCTTGCGAGAAAGACCGCGATGCCTACCTCTCTGCCTATGCCGCATGGAAAGAGTCGCTCAAGAAGGTGCTCGGATAAATGCAGAATGGCTTTCAATAAACATGGAAAATCAATCAATTTTATGATACAAGGGGAAAAAGACGGTAGAAACCGTTCTTTTTCCCTTTTTTATTGTTAACTTTGCGAACATAAAACGTTTAAATCAGTAATGCATCTATGGCACGGAATAACAACCATCTTGTGATTATGGCAGGCGGCGTGGGTAGCCGCTTTTGGCCGATGAGTACGGAAGAGAAACCGAAACAGTTTATCGACGTGTTGGGAGTGGGGCGTTCGTTGCTCCAGTTGACACTTGACCGCTTCGAGAGCATCTGTCCGCCGGAAAATGTATGGATCGTTACAAACAAACGCTACTTTGATGTGGTCAAGGAACAGTTGCCGGAAGTGCCTGCTTCCAATATTCTTTGTGAGCCTTGTCGTCGCAACACAGCCCCCTGCATCGCCTATGTAAGCTGGCGCATCAAGTCGGTAGACCCGCACGCCAACATCGTGGTGACGCCGAGCGACCATTTGGTGACCAATCCCGTGGAGTTCAGAAAGGTGGTCACGAGATGTCTGCAGTTCACCAGCGAGAGCGACTCTATTGTCACATTGGGTATCAAGCCCACACGTCCAGAGACAGGCTATGGATATATCCAGGCAGACCTCGCATCGAGCAGCGCGCGCAACAAGGGCATCTTCCGCGTAGACTCTTTCCACGAGAAGCCCAACTTGGCTACCGCCCAAGAATATATTAAGGACCAAAGCTACCTGTGGAATTCAGGTATATTCATATGGAGTTTGAGTACGATCGTCAATGCTTTCCGCGTGTACCAACCCACTATGAGCAAGCTCTTCGAGAGCATGATGCCCGTTTATGGCACGCCCGAAGAACAGAAAGTGATAGACGAGCGCTATGAGGAATGTGAGAACATTTCGGTCGACTATGCCATTATGGAGAAGGCTGAAGAGATTTTTGTGCATCCGTCCGACTTCGGTTGGAGCGACCTCGGCACATGGGGCTCATTGCTTACGCAGACCAAGACCGACCTTTACGGCAATGGTGTCATCGGAAGGAATGTGTCGCTCTATGACTCTCACAACTGTATTGTGCACACCACCCAGGAAAAGAAAGTGGTCATACAGGGACTTGACGGCTATATTGTGGCAGAGCAGAACGACACATTGCTGATCTGCAAACTGTCGGAAGAGCAGCGTATCAAGCAATTCTCGGGTAACCAATAATAGGGATACTCTGTGATTACTATAACCAATCGGGCGGCAACTCGCATGCGAGTTGCCGCCCGATTGTGTCTCTCATGCAAACAGTTGCATCGGACTTGTGATGAACGTAGTCGCTCCGTGAGCTGTTAGGAAGGGCTTGTCTCTGAATCCCCACAGCACGCTGATACAGGGCAAACCGCTGTTGCGTGCCGTATCGATATCCACATCACTGTCACCGATATACACGCATCCCTCTTTTTCTACCCCAAGCAGACGCATGGCTTCGACAACCGTGTCGGGGGCAGGTTTCTTTCGGATGCCCTCACGTTGACCTATCGCCACGCTTACAAGGTCGCCGAAGAAGTGACGGCACAGTTCTACCGTGGCTTCATGAAACTTGTTGCTCACTACAGCCACCTTCTTGTTGTCGCTCTTTAGGCGTTTAAGCATCTCCATGATACCGGGGTAGGGGCGTGTGTTGTCCAGATTATGCTGCATATAGTGTTGGCGGAATGTCTGGAACGTATCGTCAAACTGAGGATTTCCTGCGCCGTCGGGTATGGCACGCTCCATGAGCTTCCGCACACCATTGCCCACAAACATGCGGATGTCTTCTATGGAATGTTGGGGCATATGGTGTTGCTGCAAGGCGTAGTTGGTGCTTGCCGCCAAGTCTTCGAGCGAACTGATGAGAGTTCCGTCAAGGTCGAAGATATAAGTGTCGTATTGTGTCATGTTGTTATGCTGAATTTCACTGGCTGCAAAATTACGCAAAATGGCAGCATGGGCAAAACATGTATGCTTTTATTTTTTGTATTGTCTTCGATTTCCACTACCTTTGCATGCGTAAAAATCAACGAAATAAACAGAATAGCATGAAACGCAAAGCAAAGAAAAAGCCATTCCTTCCCCTCGTCATCTGTGCGTTGGCGGTCATCGGAATTGTCTATTATTTCTTTTTTTCATCCTTGTCAAAACAGCATGATGTCGCCTATGTCTATCTTGACAGCGACGATACCATAGATTCGGTCTACGCCAAGTTGTCGCCTATCGCCACTTCACGGGGCATGACGGTCTACAAGATGCTCGCCCGTCACAGCGCTTACGCCACTCATGTGCGTAGTGGGCGTTATGCCGTGCGTCCGGGCGAGGGCGTATTGAAAGTGTTCCGTCACATGAAAAACGGTCAGCAGACTCCCGTTCAGCTCACCGTTCCTTCGGTGCGCACACTCGACAAACTTGCCGGTACGCTTTCTGATAAGCTGATGCTCGATAGTGCAACACTCTACAAGGCACTTACCGATGAGTCTGTTTGCCGTAAATATGGCTATGATACCACTACGATAGCCTGCATGTTCATTCCCAATACCTATGATATGTATTGGAATGTGTCGCTCGACAAGTTCCTTGAAAGGATGCAGAAGGAGAGCAAGAAGTTTTGGAACTTTGAGCGCACTGAGAAGGCGAAGGCCATGGGCATGACTCCCGAACAGGTGATCACACTGGCGAGCATTGTCGATGAGGAAACCGCCAACAATGCCGAGAAACCGATGATTGCTGGTATGTACTACAATCGCTTCAAGACCGGCATGCCGCTACAGGCCGACCCGACCATTAAGTTTGCTCTGAAGAGGTTTGAACTGAAGCGCATCTACGAGAACCTGCTTTTCGTGAAAAGTCCCTACAATACCTATCGCAACATAGGACTTCCTCCAGGTCCGATACGCATACCTTCAGTAGCAGGCATCGACGCCGTACTCAACCATGTGCACCATGACTATCTCTACATGTGCGCCAAGGAAGATTTCAGCGGCACTCATAATTTCGCCAAGACCTATGAGGAGCATTTGCAGAATGCCGCGAAGTACACGAAGGCATTGAATGAACGGGGCATAAAATAGCCTTCCTGGAACCGACAAGATAAGGTTTGTTCCGATAATGGCATACAACACAAACAGGCGGAAGACACGATGGAGTGGTCTTCCGCCTGTTTTGTTGTATGTGGTGCATATGGTTAATACGACATGTTCATGTCTTCGGGGATGCAGATGTAGAAGTCTGCCAGACCTTGATAGTCGTCTTCAAGTTTGGAAATGTCTTCCTGGCGCACGGCACGTATGGTGCATACGGTGGTGCCGGGACGGTATTCATTCAGGTAGGGGATGATGCCGTTGCGGGCGTCTGAATGGAAGGTGCCGTTGAAGTGTATCATCTTGTCACCCTTGTTTAGGTTCTTGGCGATAAACCATCCCATGGTGGCATCTTTGATGGCCTGGGCTTGCGCCATCAGTTCGGGTTTGTTGTCCTTGTTCTTTCCCATCATGCCCATCAGGGCGAAGCCTGCCTGTGCGTTCTCGTTCTCCACATAGTGAACGGGCAACTGCGGCAAGTATCGCTTGGCTTCGGTGGAAAGCGAGTCGAGATAGGCAAGTCCTTTCTCCTTGACCACAGCTGCATAGCGCCGGGGCACATTGGTGGCGATGAGCGGCAGGTGGTGGCTCTTGGCATAGTAGACGATGGGCTCATAGTCTGTGCTGTAATTGGACCATAGCCGACATTCGTTTTCAAAGCGGTCGGACGATATGACACCACTTGTGTATTCGTCGACGATGAGCTGATTGTCTGCCTCAAGCATTTCCATGCCCACCTTGACGTGTGCGTTTTTCGCAGTGAGCGATTCGAGCACCTTCATTTCCATCCAATGGCTGATCACACAGTTGTGTATCTCTCCGAAGAACACCACGTCGGATTGGGCGGCTGTTTCAATCATCTTGTCGTAGCCCACAGGTTTGCCTTTCGCATCATAGAGGCGGTAGGCTTCTGGGGCCTTTTGTGCGCAGACCGTCATGCCGAGCATGAGCAGTGTGCTTGTCAGTAGGGTTTTGATATTCATATCCATGATGTGTTAAAGAGTTTTTCCTTTGTATAACAGTGCGCGGCGTTCTTGCTTGACATAGTTTTCGAACCCTTGGCGTATGTCTTCAGGCGTGATGGTCTGCAGGCACTGTGTGTAGTTGTCGTATTCTTCCATGCTTTCCCCGTTGCGCACGAGCGACATGAGCAGGTTTTTCCATTCTGCCGGCACATCGTCGGAGAGCGACTTGCGCTTGGTGACGAGAAACGACATCTTCAGTTTCTCCAATTCTGTCTCGCCGATACAATGGGTCTGCAATTCTTCCACGATGTCTTGGATGGCACGGTCTGCCTTTGCCCGGTTCTCGTTTTGTACCGCCACGGTGAGCCAGAAGTAATATTTGGCTTGTGGCACGCCACTATAGTAGAGGTCGGCATAGGGCGAGTAGACGATGTTCATCTGTTCGCGAAGAATGTTGAGGAGACGTGCCTGCATCACATCGCGCATGAGCTTCAGCGTGAGCGATTGCTTCAGTCCTGGCTGATAGTTGCCCGGATAGATGTAGTTGAGCACGGTTTGTGTAGGCACCTCGTTGTCGAACCCTTGTGTATAGTAGCTTGTCGGCATGCTGCATGGCTGGTCATCAAACTGTGGCATGTCGCAGGTGTGCTGCAACCTGCTGAACGTGTTGACGGCGGCTTTCAGCACCTGTTGGCGGTTGAAATTGCCCGTGAAGATAAGCGTGGTCTGTTTCGGGTTGCCGAACAGCGAAGTGTAGTAGACGGTCATGGAGTCGAGATTCAGATTGTTCAGATCTTCTTTTGTTGTCTCTGCGAGGTTGGTGGGGAGGTTGCACGCCAGTGAGTCTATTGTTCTCGACAACATGCGGTCGGCATCGCGCTTGAGCAATCTGTCGAGCAAGGTCTCCTTTCCGAAGTTCTCGTATTCCGTGCGGCGCACTTCTTCGAAGTCTTCATATGCCTTGCCCGGTGCCGTAATCTTTTCGTAGACCATGTTCATCAGTGCTTGCGGCTTGTCTGCCGGTGCGGAGGCGAGCACCTGATGCCAGTATTCATCTATGCCAACGCTCATCGAGAGGTTCTCGTGCATCATCGTTTCCGTGAGCGAATCGGCAGGCACATGGGCGAGTCCGCCCATGTCTACGTAGCTTGCGGCATCTTTCAAGAGCGGATAGGAATGGCTGTCGAGGTCGTTCAGACCGCCCCGTCCAATCATTGCCATATAGATGGTGCTGTCTTTGTCGGTGGTGGGACGCAGAATGATGCGCATGCCGTTGCTGAGCGTATAGGCTGTTGCGCCCATATCCTGATATGTCTTTTCTGTCATGATGGCAGCTGTATCGGGATGTGTGGCTGCGAGACAACGTGGTATGGCGGGCTTTGGTGTCTCTTTCACTTCCTTGTGCTGGTAATTGAATGGGGGCAGATGGGTGGAAAGTCCGTCGTGCCAAAGACGTGCCAGTTCTTTTTCTGTGAAGGAATCCTTTCCTCCTGCATTGTTCTGATAGGCTGCGAGCAGCGTCTGCTTCGCTTTGTCGAGTATCGATTTGAGCAGTTTCTGCATCAGAGCATTGTCTGAGGTGCTGACAATGTCCTTCACCTTTTCCATATCTTCGGCAGAGGTCACGTGGCGGTCGCCGGCAATGATGTAGTCTACGAAGTTGTCGCACCATTCCGCAGACTGCATTCCGGCGGTGTCTGTCCGCATCCGGTTCACCTTTTCAGTCACGTAGTCTGCCAACTCTTCTTGCTGGAATCCCGTGTTGGCCACCTGGTTCAGCGCACCGATGGCATGGAGCATGCGCTCCTTGAGCATCTTCTTGCTGTCGGCTTCCACGGTGATGGAGAAGTGGTTTTGGTCGGCGAGATACCATGCATCGTTGATGTCGCAGCGCACGTTCCATGCAGCCAAACGTTTCGTCAGGGCGTTGACAAGCAGACGGTATTGTTCTTTCAGGGCTGTCGATGCGACGGTATTGCCCACCACACAGGTGTGCGGGATGATGAATTCCAACTTGGAAGTCCTGTCTACGGTGTCTCTCACTTCCAGCAGGGTGACACCTTTCTTATATATAAGCGGATATTTGTCGAGCTTATTGCGCTTGCCTTCTTTCAGGGTGCCGAAGACGTTTTGTATGCGCTTCTGCATGTCGCCTGCATCCACATTGCCCACGATGACCAGGCAAGCATTTCCTGGCTGATACCATTTTCCGTAGAAATCCAACAGTTCTGGGCGTGAAATTGTTTCGATGTCGTGCTCCGAACCGAGGGGCATGCGCTGTATGTAGCGTCCGGTGCCGATCTTCAGGTCATAGAAGTCGTCGCCCGTGGAGTAGCCACGCAGTTCCTCCTTGATGACGCCACGCTCTTTTTCTATGCGTGCAGAGTCGAAGGTGATGCCGTCGAGGATGTCGCGGATGGCGAGCAGCGTGTTGTCCATCACCCGGCTGCCCATGTCTGCCACTGGCAGTGAGAGCCAGTAGATGGTGCGGTCGAAACCTGTAAAGGCATTGATGTCGCGCCCGTATTTCATGCCGAGGCGTTCGAAATAGTCTACCCATGAGTCGCCGGGGAAATGTGTGGTGCCGGCAAACGACATGTGTTCGAGGAAGTGGGCACCGCCTTTCTGTCTGTCGCTCTCCTGTAGAGACCCCACGCGCATGACCAGGCGCATCTCCACATCATGGCGGGGCAGGGCGTTGGGCAGGATGATGTAGTGCAGTCCATTATCAAGAAAGCCTTCCACGGTGCCCCGTGGAAGGTCTGTCGGTTTGTTGTCGGCATCGGCTGTCAGTGCGAAGACCGACAGCATGGATGCCAACAATAATGTTTTGATGTGTCTAAACATAAGGTTAGATTTTCGGAACAGTGCTTATTTGCCGAAGCTATAGGTTACTTCGACGCGCTGGCATCCGTAGGTGTTGTCGAGATACCATGGGAAGGCGAAGGTCATCTTGCCGGTGGTGAAATCGATTTGTCCTTTAGGCATTGTGAAAATCTCGGGGTAGCTGTTGTCTTCAGCGTCGGTGTAGATGTCTGTATTGTCGAAATAGAACGACGGGTTCAGTGTGCTCATGCCTGTGATAATCTCTGAAACGGGCTTTTCTTCGGTTTGTTCCTTGCCTGTTTCTTCGTCTATGCCGTTGCTTACGGTCACAGTCTTGCCCTCATCTGCCATCTGTTTCATGCGGCTCCAGGCAGACCAGGTGTAGTCGAATGGGATGGTTGTGATCTCTTCTTCATAGGCTGTGATCTTCTTGCCCATATAGCTCAGGGTCATGTCTGTGGGGTTAAGCTCAATGCCGTCGAGTGTCATGGTGAACGTTTCCTTGTTGTAGTCGTAGTTGAGCACGCTCATGATGGCTTTAGACTCGGGATATTCCATCCAGTATTCCGTGTCTTCCACGGTCTTCTTGCGGAGCATCTCGTAGTTGAAGGCTGCCAGACCCATGGCGTTGGCGGTCATCTTCAGCACGGGTTTGTCGGCAGTGGCCTTGTCGCTTAGGGTGATGATGGTGGTGCCGGTAAACGTGCGGGTGTTGTCGTCTGAACCGAATGTCTCGCTCTTGTCGTCATCGTTGAAGGTGACGGTGGTGCTTACGTTGATTTTGCCGAGCACCTTGGTCAGGTCGATGTTGTAGTTCTGCTTGTAGCCTTCAATGAGCTTCAGCTGGTCGGCAGTGAGTTCGGGGATGTCTGAGTCGGGGTTGATGGTGACGGTAGCTGCCTTTCCGTCAGACTTCATGTTGGCATCCGAATAGGTTGCCTCAATGGTCAGCACACAGGGCACGGCGAGCGAATGTTTGTTGTTCGACTTCACGGTGACGGTGGCAGTCTTCTCTCCGGCGGCGAGGTTCACCGTTGCGGGTGTGATGGTGGCCACGTTGTCATCGTTTCCCTTCAGCGAGAGGGTGATGGTGGTTGCGCTTTTGGGCGCGTAGGCGAGCAGGATGTTCACGTTCACGGCTTGTTCGTCGTCTTCGTTGATGATGGAATTTCCGTCTACGGAGATAGACACATAGTTGGTCATCTGTCCGTCCTCGTTGTTGTCACTGCTGCAAGAGCTGAAACCTGTCAGCACGGCGAGCATGCTGAAAAGCATAAATGTAATTTTCTTCATGTCTTGTTGTTTTGTTGTTATCGTGTTACTTTTTGTGGGATTATCTGTTGATTGCCCATTTGTCGTTCTGGGTGATGTTGTCGTTGTATTTGTATTCCGATGCCGGGATGGGTAATGTCCATCGGTAGTCGCCGTTTTCTATCCGTGAAGTTTTTGCCAAGCCCCATGTGTTCAGCCGGTAGAGTGTGGCGTGGGTGCGCTTCAGGTCGAAGAGGTTGGTTCCTTCGCCCACGAACTCTTTGTATTTCTCCAGGAGTATGGCATCGACAAGGTCGGCTTCCGAACTGTGGTCGGTCAGGTGGTCGGCTCCGATAAGTTCCAGGTAGTGGTTGATGCGTTGCAGTGCCTTGTCTTCCTGATGGTTGCGGGCGTAGGCTTCGGCGGCGATGAAGTAGGCACCCGCATAGCGCATCCGGTTGATATAGCTCGGTTGGGTGCCTTGCTTGTTCATCTGGTTGTATTTCCCCATCAGCTGCCGTTGCTGTCCAGCCATGTCTTTGGCGTAGAGTGTATAGGCTTTGCGCACGTCTGTGGCTGAGTAGGAGAATGCAGGGTTGACGGCATAGTAGTCTCCCTCGTTGGAGTCGTACTCGATGGCAGTATAGAACGTGTTGTTGGTGTTGAAGGCGAAGATGCGTCCTCCGAAGCTCTCGGTCTTCCATAGGCGTGCATAGTTGCTGTCACCGATGAGGTTGTCGTCTGCATGCTCGATGACTTCATCGGCATATCGGGCGGCTTCATCATACGCTCCGGTGTAGAGAGACGTTTCTGCCAGCATGTAGAGGGCGGCGGTCTGCGACAGCCAGCCGTTCTTCTGCGGGTTGTTGGCTACGGCTGCCGCTTCTTTGAGCAGACTGTTGATCATGTTGATGCAGGTTTGTTTGCTGCTTCGCTTGTTGGCTTCATATCCGAACATGTTCTTGATCACCACGCCGTCGCCTTCGGGATTGGTGTCATAGGGCGTGGCGTAGAGACGGAGCAAGTCGAAATAGCACATGGCTTTCAGAGTCTGTGCCTCGGCTTTGATGGCGGCTTTCTCTTGCTGCTCGGCAGTGGTCTCGGTGGTGATGCCGTCGATGCGTTCGAGCAGTGCATCGCAGTTGGATATGCAGGTGTAGTAGTCTTGCCACACGGAGGTGGAGAGGTTGCTGATGTTCTTGTCCTGCCAGTTATACAGGTTGAGCTCCTCGGCATCCTTGCCTGCGAGGTTGGTGGGGCAGAAGTCGTTGCCGAGCACCGAAAAGTCGTATTCGTTGTGCGGGAAACTCAGGTAGCATGACGTGAGCAGCGACCTGCCGGTATTCACATCGGTGATGGCGTCAGGGTCGGAAAACTGGTCGGGAGGCGGCACATTGAGCGAACATGACGCCAGCACGAGCGCACTTGCAGACAAAAGCAGGCATCTCTTTGTGGTCTTGTATAGTCTATTGTCCATCGTCTTGTCAGAATGTGAGGTTCAGGTTGAATGTGTAAACGGGCTGCGTTGTGCCGGCGAGCGTTCCGCTCTCAGGGTCGCTTTCCTTATAGGAAGTCCATGTGAAGAGATTGGATGCCTGGAATCCGATGGTGGCATATTGTACGAACGGCAACACCTTGTGGAGGGGAGCAGACGGGAGCCGGTAGCGCATGCTCACCATGGAGAGGCGCAGATAGTCGCTCTTGCCTACGGTCTTCGAGTTGGGATAGAGCGCGATGTTGTCTTCTGCCGTGGCGGATGTATAGAATGGTGTCCAGTAGGTCTTGTTTTCGTCGCCTTTCTTGAACCACATCTTCTCGGTCTGTCCTGCCACGGCATTCTTGTTTACGTTGTCTTTGTCGCGCACGTAGGAATAGTTGAACCGCTGTATGCCGCCATGCACGTAGTAGAAGTCCATGTCGAAATCGAACGACTTGTAGCTGAAGCTCAGGTTGAATGTGCCTGAATAGGGTGGGGTGAGATGCCCCAGTGCCACCACGTCGTCTTTGGTCAGCGCCTCGGTGGCCTGCTTTTCAGAACCGTCGGGCAGGAGGAATACGGGGTATCCGGTGAGCGGATTGATGCCGAGCGACTGCGGACCGTAGAGCATGTCGTACGATTTCCCTACCTCGTAGTCGGGCACGAGCGCATCGGTCGTTGTATAGATGCGGTCGGTATAATACAGGTCGAGCACCTTGTTGTCATTATAGGCGAGGTTGGCGCCGATGCTGAAGCGGCAGTCGTAGGTGTCGACAATCTTGGCACTGATGCCCAGTTCGATGCCGCGGTTTTGCAGCACACCGATGTTGCGCTTCAGGGTCGTGTAGCCTACGGAAGCGGGGATGGGCACGTCGAGCAAGGCTTGCTCAGTGCGGCGGTTATAATAGTTCACGTCGAGCGTGATGCGGTTGAACAGATCCATGCTCATGCCCACGTCGACCGATTTGTTCTGTTCGGGCTTCAGGTCTTTGTTATACAGCGACACCAGTTCAAGCACGCGCTGGTCTTCATAGGTGCTGGTGGAGTAGGAGAAGGTGCCTACGGTGGAAGACACCGACACGCCGTTGAGGTTTGCCGTCACGCCATATGACGCCTTGAAGTTCAATCGGGAGATGGCCTTGTTGTCTTTTAGGAAGGAATAGTTTGAAGGTGTCCATCCAACGCCTACAGCCCACGCCTTGTTCCATCGCTTGTCGGCGGGGAGAACGGACGAAGCGTCGGCTTTGTAGGTGGCGTAGAAGTCGTAGGTGCTTTGCAGACTGTAGCCCACCACGCCGCCGAGACCCATCTGTCTGCTCTTGTCTCGCGGCGCACTCATCTTCACTTTCCTCGATCCTGTGAGCGACTGGTTGATGGCTGCGGCAGAGTTGAGTGTGCCCACGCCATAGCCTGTCATGGTGAGGTTGTCGATGTTCGTGTCGTAGTAGTCCATGTTGGCACTGAGCGTCAGGTCATGGATGTCGTTGAATGTGTGTGTGTAGGTGGCGCGCACGTTGGCGGAGATGTTGGTCGTGGTGTCTTTCGACTTGCTGTAGATGCCCCGTGCTATTTCCGCTACGCCGCTATGGGTCTCAGAGTAGGCGGTCGACGGAGTGAACTGGTGACTCTCGTCGAGCACGAAGTCGATGCCGGCAACGGCAGCGATGTCGAGTCCGGGCAATGGGGTGAGGGTGAGATTGCCGTTCACTCCCACTTCCTTGTCGCTTGACTCGGCGCTGTATTGGTTCATCAGATCCTTGAAGGTCTGGCCGGAATACGACCAGAGTTTGCCCGTCTTTTGTTCGTAGGGGTTCAGTTCGTAGATGAGCGAGGAGGGGTCGCTCGATGTGCCGTTGGGTGTGTTGGTCTTGGCATAGCTGCCTGTCACGCCGAGCATGGCATAGCCTATCTTGCCCAGTTTCTGGTCTACGTTGAGGCGAAATCCCATGCGTTGCTTGTCGTTGCCGCGCAGGCGGCCTCCCTGATAACTGTAGTTGGCAGACAGGAAATATGTAGTCTGCTCGTTGCCGCCACGGATACTCAAGTTGTGGCGTTGGTAGACACTGTTGCGCAGCAGTTCCTTGAACCAGTCGGTGTTGATGTTGCGCAGGGAGTCGAGTTTGCTTTGCCCGTCGGCAATCAGATGGTTGAGGTTCGGGTCGTTGGCGTAATACTTGCGGTAGTAGTCCTCGCTGTATCTGTAGCCCGGTGTTTCCGAGTTGCCGATGAGGCGCTCCAGTTCCAGTTTCTCTGCCGAATCCATCATCTTCAGTCCACGACGTCCGCGTGTGGTGACGCCCATGTTCATACTGTAGTTGATGAGAGGTGCTCCCGAATGGCCGCGCTGTGAGGTGATTTCGAGCACACCGTTGGCTGCTTTCACGCCGTAGAGGGCACAGGCGGTGGCGTCTTTGAGCACCTTCATGCTCTTGATGTCGGATGGATTCAGATTGTAGAAGGTTTCCGAGGAGATCACTTGTCCGTCCATCACATACAGTGGTTCGTTGGTGGCGTTGCCTTGCCTGAGTGAGGAGTTGCCTCGCAAGCGGATCTTGGGCGCACTTCCCAAGTCGCCCGTGTTGGTCACCACAAGTCCGGGCACGGCTCCTTGCAGTGCCAGTGCCATATCGATCATGGGTTTCGACTCCAGTCTTTTCATGTCCACGCTCTCCACGACGCCTGCTTTCGCACGCAGGTCGATGGCGTTGATGTTGCTACGTGCCACCACGACGACTTCTTCCACTTGTGATGTGGAGGGCTCGAGCGTAGGGCTGATGTTTGCCTGTCCGTTGTAAGTGATGCGTTTGGCTTTATAGCCGAGCATGGAGAACTTAACGTGCTGACCGCGTTTCAAGGTTGCCTTGATGACGTAGCGTCCTGTGTCGTCGGTGGTAGTGGCGGTGTTGGCTTCTTCCACGGTGACGGTGACGCCCGGCAAGGGGTTCTTGTCTTGGTCATACACGTAGCCGATCAGATTGTCTGTGCGTACGATGCCGTCGCTTGTGGCAATGGCATCCCGCATGGGGAGGGCTGCCATATCGGCAGGCATGGTGAGGGCAGCTGCAGCGAGCCCTATGGTGATGTGCTGTTTGAGATGATCCTTCTTATACATCTTTCTTTTCCATCTTGTTGCTCCTGCTGTCATTGTGAATGTTGACAGTAGAATTAATTCCTAATTTGCTGATAACTGTCAAGGGCTTTATATTTTAAAGTTGCAAAGTTACAAATATTAAATATTCGCCCCAATACCCAAATTTAGTGATTTTGGCGGTTTGTGTCTCTTCCTTCTTTTCTATAATCTGCTTGCAAAGATATCTTTTTCTGTGGTCTTAAACAAGAAAACAGCCCAAAACCGTGCGTTTTATTTTTCTTCTTTCTGTGGGCGTCTCTTCGTGCGCGTACATTATCTATTATATAGATGTCAGAGAAGGTAGGCACGGATACCCAAAGTGAGACCTTTGGAAGAATTTTTGAAAAAAAGTGGGAAAAGTTTTGGAGGTATGGAATAAAAGCGCTACCTTTGCACTCGCTTTAAGGAAATGACCGAAAGCTACACTTATGGTGGGAGTAGTTCAGTTGGTTAGAGCGTCAGATTGTGGTTCTGAATGTCGTGGGTTCGAGCCCCACCTTCCACCCAAGAAAAGTCCTGCAAGCCGAAAGGTTTTGCAGGACTTCTTGTTTTTGGACATATGGGTTACTTTGCCAAGTATCTTGACTTACTTTGCAAAGTATCGATACTTTGCAAGTTTTTTTTGTATTATGTATTAGTAGGTGCGGCGTCCCCGCCGCATCCCCTGAGCTTGTTAGGAATGCTTGTCGTGCGCCTCATCAGCCTTTGGGTCGACGTGGGGACACGTCGACTACTACACTGTGCTTGTTGTAGGCGGCGACTATGCTTGTCGTAGTAGGTGCAGCGTCCCCGCCGCATCCCCTGAGCTTGTCGGGAATGCTTGTCTTGCGCATCATCTGTCTTTGGGTCGACGTGGGGACATGTCGACTACTATACTGTGCTTGTTGTAGGCGGCGACTATGCTTGTCATAGTAGGTGCGGCGTCCCCGCCGCATCCCCTGAGCTTGTCGGGAAAGCTTGTCGTGCGCCTCATCTGCCTTTGGGTCGACGTGGGGACATGTCGACTACTATACTGTGCTTGTTGTAGGTGGCGACTATGCTTGTCATAGTAGGTGCGGCGTCCCCGCCGCATCCCCTGTGCTTGTCGGGAAAGCTTGTCGTGCGCCTCATCTGCCTTTGGGTCGACGTGGGGACATGTCGACTACTATACTGTGCTTGTTGTAGGTGGCGACTATGCTTGTCATAGTAGGTGCGGCGTCCCCGCCGCATCCCCTGTGCTTGTCGGGAAAGCTTGTCGTGCGCCTCATCTGCCTTTGGGTCGACGTGGGGACATGTCGACTACTATACTGTGCTTGTTGTAGGTGGCGACTATGCTTGTCATAGTAGGTGCGGCGTCCCCGCCGCATCCCCTGTGCTTGTCGGGAAAGCTTGTCGTGCGCCTCATCTGCCTTTGGGTCGACGTGGGGACACGTCGACTACTATACTGTCTTGATAAGTCTGT
>CAVJZZ010000052.1:0-19606 GCA_963654295.1 Lachnospiraceae bacterium
CTTTGAAAGCGAGCCCCGAGGACACACAATGTCTTCGGGGCTTTTTTCGTATTGGTAGAATCGCCATATGCTGACAAGCGCAAGTGACGCGGCGAGGGCGCCGCGCCTCCTACGTGATGCTTTCAATAAGCCGTTCGAACAAGCTTAGGGGATGCAGCGGGGACGCTGCACCTACTATGGCAAGTTTAGTAGTCGACGTGTCCCCACGTCGACCCTAGCGAAAGGGGCATTGGATTTATTGTTTCTTCAATATCAACTTTCCGGGTATTTTCACCCATTTCCGGTTGACGGCAATTTTCAGTTTGCTACCTTTGAGTTGTTCAAGCGTGTAAGAACCGTCTGCATTGAGAGACAATTTGGCGGTGAGGTCTTCACTACCATAGTCGTTGATGATCGATACGTCGGCCTGTTTGCCGTTCTTGGCAACTTTAGCATCTGTTATCAACCATAGTCTACTGTCGCGTCGGGCACCGAAATAGCCGGGCAAATTCCCGTAAATGTCTTGCCCCGGTACTATGATGCTGCTCTTGTAGAAGTCCATCTTTATATAAACTTGATACTCGCTATTATAGAGATAGCCCTTGAACGCAGTGCTATCATTCTGTGCTTGCATACTGCCTCCTATCCCCAACAGCAGGAGCAAAGAAAAAATAACTTTCTTCATGTCGTAAACAATTTGTGTTGCAAAGTTAGCGCAAACAATTTAATTTGCGTCATTAAAAGAATGTTATTTCGAAAAAATGTCCTTTATTGTTTGTTCCATTATCTTTTTTATACTATCTTTGTGCCCAAGAGTGGGTGCTGTTAAGACACATAATGTAATCATATATATATTATAGTAAGACCTACAAAAACGAACAAACGCTTATGATGAAAGACAATTTAACGCCTGATTATATATTCGAGAGTAGTTGGGAAGTCTGCAATAAGGTTGGGGGTATTTACACGGTATTGTCAACACGTGCAAAGACTCTGCAAGATGCCATGAAAGACCACATTATCTTTATAGGACCTGACTGTTGGAAAGAAACGGATTGCCCTTATTTTACCGAAGACGTGAGCATGTTTGCCGATTGGAAGGCACAGGCTGCTAAAGATGGTCTGAACGTAAAGGTCGGCCGGTGGAACATTCCTGGTTCCCCCATTTCGGTTCTTGTAGACTTTTCTCCTTATTATGATAAGAAAAACGAGATCTATTCACGGTTGTGGGAAAAGTTTCAGGTGGACAGCCTCCACGCCTATGGGGACTATGATGAAGCATCCATGTTCTCTTATGCAGCAGGCCTGGTGGTAGAGAGCTTCTATCATTTTTATCTGAATGACAGTCAGAATGTTATCTATCACGGCAATGAATGGATGACCGGATTGGGATTGCTTTATATTAAAGACCGACTTCCACAAGTAGCTACCATATTCACGACTCATGCCACCAGTATAGGTAGGAGTATTGCGGGCAACAACAAGCCTCTTTATGATTATCTTTTTGCCTACAATGGTGACCAAATGGCTGGTGAACTGAATATGCAGAGCAAACATAGCATTGAGAAGCAGACTGCTCTATATGTGGATTGCTTTACAACGGTGAGTGACATTACCGCGAAGGAATGTAAGGAACTCTTGGACAAACCGGTGGATGTGATATTGCCGAACGGATTTGACAATAGCTTTGTGCCCAAGGGTATTGCCTTCACCCGTAAGCGTAAGGCAGCCCGGCAAAAGGCATTGCGCATAGCCAATGCCTTGTTGGGTACCGACATGAAGGACGAGGAGACGCTAATCGTTTCGACAAGTGGACGTTATGAGTTCCGCAACAAGGGTGTTGACGTATATATAGAAGCGATGAACCGCTTGCTGAGAGACAATGAATTGAAGAAAAACGTCTTGGCGTTTATTGAAGTTCCCGGTTGGGTGGGCGAGCCGCGCAAGGATTTGCAGGAGCGCCTGGACAGTGACGATGAGTATGACACTCCGCTTGAAGTGCCTTGCATCACTCATTGGTTGCACAACATGAGTCATGACAATGTGCTCGACATGCTGAAATACCTGAACATGCAGAATGGAAAGAACGACAAGGTGAAACTTATATTCCTGCCTTGCTATTTGACGGGTAATGACGGAATCTTCAATTTACCTTATTATGATGTGGTTTTGGGTAATGACCTCTGCATCTATCCTTCCTATTACGAGCCCTGGGGGTATACACCGCTTGAAGCCATAGCATTCAAGGTGCCGTGTATTACGACAGATCTTGCGGGCTTCGGCTTGTGGGCAAACAGTGTGAAGGGAGCTTACAGTGAAATTGAGGATGGCGTGAAGGTTATTCACCGCACAGACTACAACTATTCAGAGGTGGCAGATGCCATCAAGGATACCGTGGCAAAATATTCAGGTTTCACCAAGGCTCAAGTGAATAAGGCTCGCTCCAATGCAGATAAACTGTCGAAGAACGCCCTTTGGAGTAACTTCATTCAATATTATTATGAAGCTTACGACATTGCCTTGAGAAAAGCGGCTGAAAGAAAAGTAAAATAAAACAAACTAAATAATATTCCCGAGATTATGAAAATCAAAGCAGATTATTCCAACACACCCCAGTGGAAGGAGTTGGCTGTAAAATCTAAACTACCAAAAGAACTGACGTGTTTGGATGAGTTGGCACATAACATGTGGTGGTGCTGGAACTACGAGGCACGTGAAATGTGGCAAAGTCTTGACAAAGACCTCTATGAGCAGGTGGGGCAGAACCCTGTTCTCTTGCTTGAAAATCTCAAGTATGAGCGCAAGGAAGCCATCGTGAAGGACAAGGCTATCATGGAAAAGGTGCACAGTGTGTATAAGAAGTTCCGTGAGTATATGGATGTAGAGCCCGACAAGACCCGTCCGTCTGTGGCTTACTTCTGTATGGAATATGGTATCAACCAAGTGCTGAAGATTTACTCTGGTGGTCTCGGCATGCTTGCAGGTGACTATGTGAAGGAGGCATCAGACAGCAATGTGGATATGTGTGCTGTGGGCTTCCTCTATCGTTTCGGCTATTTCAAGCAGTCACTCAACATGGAGGGACAGCAGATTGCCAACTATGAGGCTCAGAATTTCAACTCGCTCCCCATTGAGCGCCAGCTTAACGAAGACGGCACTCCGATGGTCGTAGACGTTCCTTATATGAATTACCAAGTACATGCATATGTGTGGCGTGTGAATGTGGGACGCGTGAAACTGTATCTGCTTGATACTGACAATGAAATGAACTCGGAGTTCGACAAACCCATTACGCACTCTCTCTATGGCGGCGACTGGGAGAACCGCTTGAAGCAGGAGATCCTGCTCGGTATGGGCGGTATCCTTATGTTGAAGAAACTGGGCATCAAGAAAGATATCTATCACTGCAACGAAGGACATGCTGCACTCTGTAACTTGCAGCGTCTGTGTGACTATGTGGACGGTGGCATGACATTCAATCAAGCTCTCGAACTGGTCCGTGCTTCTTCGCTCTATACCGTGCATACGCCAGTGCCTGCAGGCCATGACTATTTTGACGAATCACTCTTCGGAAAATATATGGGCGGTTACCCACAGCGTTTGGGCATCACATGGGATGAATTTATCGGTATGGGCCGTCAGAACCCAGAAGACCACTCGGAGCGTTTCTGCATGTCTACCTTCGCTTGCAACACTTGCCAGGAGGTGAACGGTGTGAGCAAACTCCATGGTTGGGTGAGCCAGAAAATGTTCTCTCCAATCTGGAAAGGCTATTATCCCGAGGAGAATCATGTGGGCTATGTGACCAATGGTGTGCACTTCCCGACATGGACCGCTACGGAGTGGCGCAAACTCTATAGCAACTATTTCGACTCTAACTTCATGAACGACCAGAGCAACGAGGAAATCTGGCATGCCATCTATAATGTTCCAGACGAGGAAATCTGGCAGACACGTATGGCTCTGAAGAAGAAACTGGTTAGCTATATCCGTGAGAAGTTCACCGAGACATGGCTCAAGAACCAGGGCAATCCTGCACACGTCGTTTCTTTGTTGCAGCGCATCAGCCCAGACACACTGATGATCGGTTTCTGTCGCCGCTTTGCCACCTACAAGCGTGCACATCTTCTCTTCACAGACCTTGACCGTCTTTCCAAGATTGTGAACAATCCTGAGCATCCTGTACAGTTCATCTTCTCCGGTAAGGCTCATCCCGCTGATGGAGCCGGTCAGGGCTTGATCAAGAAGATCTTTGAAATCAGTCAGCGTCCAGAGTTCCTCGGCAAGATTATCTTCCTGGAAGACTACGACATGCAGTTGGCTCGCCGTCTCGTTTCGGGTGTCGACATTTGGATGAATACTCCTACACGTCCGCTTGAGGCTTCAGGTACATCTGGCGAAAAGGCAGAGATGAATGGTGTAGTCAACCTCTCTGTGCTCGATGGATGGTGGGTTGAAGGCTACCGTAAGGGTGCCGGATGGGCGCTTCCCGAGAAGCGTACGTACGAGAACCAGGGATATCAAGACCAGCTTGATGCAGCCACAATCTATGGCTTGCTTGAGAACGAGATTATCCCGCTCTATTATAACCGCAACGAGAAAGGTTATAGCGAAGGTTGGGTGAAGACTGTCAAGAACTCTATTGCCACCATCGCTCCCCACTATACGATGAAGCGTCAGCTTGATGACTATTACGACAAGTTCTATTGCAAGGAAGCAAAGCGTTTCGCAGAGCTTTCAGCCAACGACAACATTCTTGCCAAGGACATTGCTTCATGGAAGGAGACTGTGGCAGAACGTTGGGACGGCATTCATGTCGTGTCGAAGGACGACAGTGCTCTTGACAACATTGAGACTGGCGTTCCTTGCACAATCAAGTATGTGATTGACGAGCAAGGACTTGACGATGCAATAGGTCTCGAACTGGTACTTATCAAGGGACAGAACGATACCGAGAGCATCTATGGTGTCAAGCCGTTCAAGGTGACAGGACATGAAGGAAACAACTACACCTTTGAGTGCTCGTTTGAGCCAGACGTGGCAGGTTCATTCAAGGTCGCAGTCCGCATGTATCCCAAGAACGAGAATTTGCCACACCGTCAGGACTTCTGTTATGTGAAGTATCTTGACCTGTAACAGGCAGGAAATAAAAACAGCAAAATAAAAGCCAGGGCAGTAGATGCTCTGGCTTTTATTTTGTTTCTACATTTTCCGTGGAATGCTTGCACGGGCGAGATACTTTTCTTATTTTTGCAGTGAATAATCATATATATGGAAGACAAAGACCGCATTTTGCAACTCCGGAAGGAGTTACATGAGCACAATTATAGATATTATGTATTGAATCAGCCTACAATCAGTGACCAAGACTTTGATATGCTGATGCACGAGCTGCAAGACCTTGAAGCCCGTCACCCTGAGATGGCAGATTCGGATTCTCCGACACAGCGCGTGGGAAGCGACCTGAACCAGAATTTCAAGCAGGTGGCGCACAAGTATCCTATGCTATCGCTTGCCAATACCTATAACGAGCAAGACGTAGCAGAATGGTACGACAGCGTGAAGCGCGGACTTGACGGAGAAGACTTCGACGTGTGCTGCGAAATGAAGTATGACGGTCTTTCCATTTCCCTTACCTATATTGACGGCAGATTGGTGCAGGGCGTGACACGCGGTGACGGTGTGCATGGTGACGACGTGACAGCCAATGTGCGCACCATTAAGGCAATACCTCTTGTGTTGCCGGGTATAGGCTATCCGCAAGAATTTGAGATCAGAGGCGAGATTCTGATGCCATGGCGCGTGTTCGAACGTTTGAATGCCGAGCGCGAAGCGGCGGAAGAACCGCTCTTTGCTAATCCGCGCAATGCGGCGAGTGGCACGTTGAAGAGCCAAAGTTCTGCTCTTGTGGCAAGCCGTCAACTGGATTCTTATCTGTATTATCTGCTGGGCGATAACCTTCCTTGTGACGGACACTACGAGAATTTGGAAGAAGCCCGCAAGTGGGGCTTCAAGATCAGTGAGGGGATGAAGAAGGTGAAGACCTTGCAAGAGATTTATGACTTCATCAATTATTGGGACACGGAACGCAAAAACCTTCCCGTTGCCACTGATGGCATTGTGTTGAAGGTGAATTCCTTGCGTCAACAACGCCACCTGGGCTACACCGCCAAAAGTCCACGCTGGGCTATCGCCTACAAGTTCAAGGCGGAGCGTGAGTGTACGCGGCTCAATGAAGTGACCTATCAAGTGGGACGTACGGGCGCTATCACACCAGTAGCCAATATGGAACCTGTGCAGTTGGCTGGAACAACCGTGCGGCGTGCCACGCTGAACAACGAGGATTTCATCAAGAGCTTCGACCTCCATATCGGTGATTATGTGTATGTGGAGAAAGGCGGCGAGATTATTCCCAAGATTGTCGGTGTGGAATTGTCGAAACGGCCGGAACACGCGCAGCCTGTCCAGTTTGTCTCCCATTGTCCCGAATGTGGTGCACCACTTGTGAGGTATGAGGGAGAGGCTGTTCATTACTGCCCGAATGATTCCGGCTGTGCGCCCCAAATCAAGGGACGTATAGAACATTTTATTGCACGCAAGGCCATGAATATAGATTCGCTCGGTCCGGAAACTGTAGATGAATACTATCGCCGTGGACTGATACACAATGTGGCGGATCTTTACGACATCACGGTGCAAGACATTAATGGAGACGGAAGTCGCACCAAGTCGGCGCAGAAGATCGTACAGGGCATTGCCGCTTCCCGACAAGTGCCCTTCGAACGGGTGGTCTTTGCCCTTGGCATACGCTTTGTGGGGGAGACATCCGCCAAACTCATCGCACGCCACTTCAAGACGATGGATGCTTTGCAGCATGCCACGCTCGATGAGTTGCTTGAGGTGGAAGGTGTGGGGGAGGTGATAGCCAAGAGCGTGATTACCTATTTCCGCGACGCAGCCAACATCGACATCGTGAGCCGCTTGCGTCAATACGGTTTGCAAATGGCGCTTACCGAAGAGCAGATGGCAAACCATTCAGACGTACTTGCCGGCAAGAGCATCGTTATCAGTGGTGTGTTCTCCAAGCACAGCCGCGATGAATACAAGGCGATGATTGAGCAGAATGGCGGAAAGAACGTGGGAAGCATCAGCGGCAAGACCAGTTTCATTCTCGCTGGCGAGAATATGGGACCTTCCAAATTGCAGAAAGCGGAAAAGCTGGGCGTGGAGATTGTTGACGAAGAAACCTTCTTACGAATGCTCAAACAAGAATAATATCTACACATAACTAATTATAACTACAAACAATTACTAAAACAAAAGACAAATGACAACATTAACAATTGCGATTGTAACGGTTTTCGTGTTGGGCTATCTCTGTATTGCCCTCGAAAGCCTGACAAAGGTGAACAAGGCTGCCATTGCGCTCCTGATGTTTGTATTCTGCTGGACAATCTTCATGCTTGATCCGGGAAGTTACATCTCTGGTGCCATTGGCGACAATGTGGCGTTGGCTGTGAGTGACGTGATGGAAAAGCATCTGGGCAGCACTTCGACCACACTCTTCTTCCTGATGGGGGCTATGACGATTGTAGAGTTGGTAGACCAGAACGGTGGCTTCAACTTCGTCAAGGACCTAATGAAGACAAAGAGCAAGAAAGCGCTTCTGTGGCGTATCGCCGTGATGACATTCTTCCTTTCTGCCATTCTGGACAACCTCACAACCAGTATTGTGATGATTATGATTCTGCGTAAGCTCGTGGCAGACCACAAAGACCGCATCATCTATGCCTCATTGGTGATTATCGCTGCCAATTCGGGCGGTGCTTTCTCGCCCATCGGTGACGTGACCACCATCATGCTTTGGAACAAGGGATTGATTACGGCAGTAGGCGTCATCAAGGAAATTCTTCTTCCTTCTATTGTTTCGATGGTGATTCCTGCCTACATTCTTTCGCTCTCGCTGAAGGGCGAGATTGCCACGACCGACAATACTGCGATAGAAGGCGCTTCAAGTGATTTCACAGAAGTGCAGCGCAAGGTGGTCTTCTTTGTGGGTGTGGGTGGTCTCATCTTTGTGCCTATCTTCAAGTCTATCACCCATCTTCCTCCGTTCGTAGGAATTCTTCTGGTGCTTGGTGTGCTTTGGACCGTTACTGAAATATTCTATCGTAACTTGCACCGTGCGAGCGACAAGGGCGGCATGCAGAAGCGTGTGACCAATATGCTTTCACGCATTGATATGGGCACCATCCTTTTCTTCCTCGGCATCCTCATGGCTGTGGCTTGTCTGGAAACCGTGGGCGTGCTGACCATGCTTGGTCAGGGTCTCAATGTGGCGTTTGACGGCAATCACTACATGGTGACAGGTATCATTGGTGTGCTTTCGAGCATTGTCGACAACGTGCCTCTTGTGGCTGGTTGCATGGGTATGTATCCTGTAGCCGCTACGGGCGATATGGCTGTCGATGGTATCTTCTGGCAGTTGCTCGCTTATTGTGCCGGTGTGGGTGGTTCAATGCTTATCATTGGTAGCGCAGCCGGCGTGGTGGTGATGGGTCTTGAGAAGATCACTTTCGGCTGGTATATGAAGCATGTGAGCTGGATTGCTTTTGTTGGTTACCTGGCTGGTATCATCGTTTACTGGTTGGAGCGTACTTATATATTCGGCTTGTAGATTCATCTATCTAACTAGAACGGCTCAGGGTGATTACCTGTAGCACGATAAAAAGAGAAGGAGATTGTCTGTTGTAAAGACAATCTCCTTCTTTCGTAAATTGGGTGGAAGACTTTATTTCTCCACGATACCCGCTTCTATCCATTTTTGTGCCAACTGCTGTGCGTCATTACGGGCAGTGGCTTCATCCACCTCGTATTCCAGCGTGAGCAGCATGGCGAGGTCTTCTTCGGTGAATGAGGGCTTGTCTACAACGTTTGTCCACAGATAAGCAGAACTCTCATTCATCCTGATGATGTAACTGAAGTCTATGTTCTCCTTGCCTTCGGCAACGATAATGCGTTCTCCGCAGATTTCACGGAGGTTGAATCCCGGTTTTGTTTTCATGATTGTATTTCGGTATTGTTTTCTATAAAGGATTGAACATCTTGAGCCAGATGCGGCGATAAAAGGCGAGCAGGTAGCGGCGGATAGGGTAGAGGGCGGTCCATGCCGCCGAATAGACGCGCCATTTCAGTCCGTTAGTGCGGTCGAGTTTGGTGCGCCCTTTGCGGAAGAAACCTATGGCGAAACCTTTGACGTCTGCCAGCGTGCAATGTTCCACACTCAGATTGCCGTCGCCACGCAGGGTCACGAGGTTGCCCTGGATGTCTACAATGCGGTGAAGCACATAGTGACGCGGTCCTACTTCTGCCAATACGGCATCACCTCGCCGAGGGTTTACCGCCTTGGCGAGCAACGCTTTGTCGCGCCCGTCTTCAAGAAACGGTCGCATGCTGAAGCCCCGCAAACGTAGTGTCACGGTGTGTCCTTCGTTGAGAATCTTGACCACTTCGGGCAGAAACTCGCTGTTGGCAAACTTCACTTCTGTTTGATCGATATGGCTTTGTGGCATATTCGTGCGGCTTCTTCATCGGGCAGACAGTGCAAGGTGTAGATGCCTGTGGTCTCGATGATGCGTGTGATGATGTTGCAGATGTTGTCGAATATTTCTTTGTCCCACTTCATGCTGGAGCATGACGGGAGCATGGAGGCAAAAGCAAATACGGGAGAAAGCCGCTCGATGCTGTTGGCGGGAGCCCTGTCGATGCGTGTGACGGCTCCGAGCGGAGCCTTGACATTGCGATAGCAAGGCGTCTTGCCGCTCCATGGACTTCCGAATATCCATGGTTTGCCGTCGATGATGCGCACGGCAGGATTGTCGTCATTCATCAGGTCGCAGTGCTCGATGTGTTTCAGCCAAAGTGCCACCTGCGTGCTTTTCCCTGTTCCGCTTTTGGCAATAAAGGCATAGCCCACACCTTTATGGCGTACGAGCGAGGCGTGCATGAGCACCGTGCCGCACCGGCTGCCAGCAAAGGCGTAGAGCAACATCAGGGCATTGTTCAGACCGAAGCGCCGCATGTCGCACGTGCCGTTAAGTGCACACAGACATTCGCTGAAGTCGCTGTTGGTCTGGAGCAGACAGCAACTTCGTCCGGCAATGTCCTTGATGATATATTGGTAGCCGCCGTCGTGCAGTCTGTCGACAATCGTATCGCCGTTGCCCGTGTCGAAGGTGCGTATGCGTTCACGCTGTTCCTTGCCGACTGGTTGCAGGCTGTCGTCTACGGTCAGTTGGAAGAGCAGTGGGGCATCAGCACCCGTCCCGTTCTTCCGGAACGGTTCGAAAGAAGGTAACAATGACATGTCATTTTCCGATGAATCCCGGAAAACGATTCTTATGTCAAGTTCGGCTATGCGGAAGGTATGTGTGCTCACTTTTACTTCTGCGGTCTTGGTCCGTTTCCGGGCATGGGTTTTACGCCGTTGGGTTTCTCTGGCATTTTTCCCTTTGGCATTTCCGGCATGGGTGGATTTGCAGTTTCCTCTTCATACTCCTCGTCGGGTGTGATGGCAGTGAAATGGAAATCTTTGTCGGCGAGATTCTTCACATTAAACTCATCCTTGCCCATATACTTTTTCTTGATGCGCTCAAACTTCTTGGCGAGTTTTGCCCGCTTCACTTCGCAGAAGATGACACACGTGCGGTGCTTCTGTCCCAAAGCATCGAAATAGCTGTTCATTTGGTATGAATAGTCCTCGCGGTTCTTCAGAAAGTTTGTTTTCGAGTCTATCCAAGCACTGTCTATGTCCTGTATGTCTGTGATATAGACAGTGGAGTCGTTGAACGAGGTCGACACGCCAAAGGCGTAGACCTTGGGTACCATCTTGTTTTTGGCGGTGGCATCTTGCGTTCCGCAGAACATGGCGATGCAGCAAGCCATTGTCAGGATTCTGAACACTCTCATGTTTTGTTTTTCTGTATGTTTGTTCTTTAATGTCTCTATTTGCCCAGATAGGTCTTCAGCATGTTGTTGATCGAGTTGCTTCTGAGTCTCTTGATAGCCTTTTCTTTGATTTGTCTCGCCCGCTCGCGTGTCAGCCCGTATTTGGTGCCGATCTCTTCGAGTGTCATTTCTTTCTGTCCGATGCCGAAGAATGCCTTGATGACGAGTACTTCCCGTTCGTTTAGCAGGGTGAGTGCTTGGGCTATTTCTTCCTTGAGCGACTCGTCGTAGAGGTGGCTGTCTGCCATCGGTGAATCGTTGTTGGGCAAAATGTCGAGCAAGTTGTTCTCCTCGCCTTCAGAGAGGGGGGCATCCACCGACATGTGTCTGCCTGGAGCTTTCATGGCGTCTTCGATTTTCTCTTCCGGCAAGTCTACCAGTTCTGCGATTTCCTTGAGGTTGGGCAGACGTTCGTTTTCTTGCACAAACTTGTTGATGGCGCGGTTTATCTTGTTGATCCATCCCACCTGGTTGAGGGGAAGTCTGACAAGTCTGCTTTGTTCGGCAATGGCCTGCAGGATGCTTTGGCGTATCCACCATACGGCGTAGGAGATGAACTTGAAGCCGCGGGTTTCGTCAAACTTTTCCGCAGCCTTGATGAGTCCTACGTTGCCCTCATTGATGAGGTCGGGAAGGCTGAGCCCTTGGTTCTGGTATTGTTTTGCCACCGACACGACAAACCTCAAATTGGCCTTGACCAACTTTTCGAGTGCTTTTCTGTCGCCCTGTTTGATGTGTTGTGCCAATTCTACTTCTTCGTCAAGTGTGAGCAACTCTTCGTGCCCTATCTCTTGCAAGTATTTTTCGAGCGATGCACTTTCGCGGTTCGTTATGGCTTTGGTAATTTTCAGTTGTCTCATGGCGGAAATCTTTTAGCCTTGCAAAAATACGGCTTTTTTATTTCTTACCCAAATCTTGTATCGCTATTTTTCTTATGGATTGTTTATCATTTGTCGCTCAGGCAGAGTTGACCACTGCAGCGCGGGACTATTTTGCCTTTTCGAAGTGCTGGTAGTCTTTAAGCGTGCGCCAGCTTCCTCCCCAGATAAATCCGTGCTGCCGGAAGAGCTTGTAGCAGAGGTCTGAGGTGGTTATCTTGTAGTTGAAATCACGTGTGCGGTTCGCATAGGTGCGCCCGGCTTCGGGTTGTACCACGGTGCGTCCGTTGCGCACTTTGACATAGGGGTTGTAGAGCGGATTGATGTCTATTGCCAGCCCCTGGCTGTGGGCAGACAACTTGCTGCTTCCAGTCACGGTGCGATAGTTAAAACAAGTGGTATTGTTGGCAGTCATCGACGGCTCGTCTTGTGCCCCATACTCATCGATGAGTAGCATGCGTTCGATGGGGTAGTGTGCCTGGTAGAGTTGGCGGAAGATGGTGATCAAGTCATTGGCGATGGCTTGGTTGCATACGATTTCTCCCAGTTGCGTATGTCCGTCGAGTGTACGGTGGAGCACACGCAGATAGCGCAGTTCGGAGCGGGGCACCCGGCAGTTCTTCTTGTATGATTTCCCATAGATGCGCTTGAATGTCGCGTCGTCAATCTTCGATACCGTAAAGCACCGCTCTGCCCCGTAGGCTTTCACTGCATCGTCGCTCACCTGTTTTCCCACATCCCATTTCTGAAGTATGGTGGTGTCGGAATGCGGTTTCGTGGTGGTGCGGTTGGCATCTGCCGGAATGAAGGCCGTGGCACCAGCCAGGAGAAGTGTTGCCGGTATGTGGGTGAGAAGTTTCATGTCTTAATGCTGAATTTGTTCTGTGTGCAAAGATAGTCATTTCTTGTCGCACGGGTGCGGTATGCAGAAGAAAAAAGACAGCGTGCCCATGGGGTGGCACGCTGTCTGCAAATATGTGAGTATGGGAAATCTTAGTTCTGCAACGGAACAGCGAAATATCCCTTCTTGCCAGTAGGATAGATGCCCTGGATGTAGAGCACGGGCTCCTTGCTGGTGGAAGCTTCCTTCACAGCCTTCTGGATGTCGTCGAGCGACTGCATGGCCTGATCGTTCACGCGCTGTATGACGAACCCTTTGGCGATGCCTTGTGTCTTGAATGCGCCGTTGTTCACTTTCATCACTTCCAGTCCGTAGTTGATGCCGAGCTGTTTCTTGGTCTCTGCGGTTACGGGGCGGAATGAAGCGCCGAGCACATCAAGGTCGGCAGACTTCACCACGTTGGTGTTGCCCTGTGCGTTTTTCAAGGTCACGGTCTTCGCCACGCGCTTCTTGTTGTGCAGATAGGTTACGGTCACCTTGTCGCCAGGACGCTTACCTGCCATAATTTCTTGCAACTCAGCCATCTTGGTTACGTTCTTTCCATCAATGGCTACAATCACGTCGCCCTTGCTCAAGCCTGCGTCAGCACCGGCTCCATCGGGGTCAACACTGCTGATATAGATACCGTCGTTGGTGCCCAAGTCGATTTCTTTGCCCTGGTCTTTCTGGCTATCGATATAGGTGCGTGCATCACCGCCCTGGATATTGAGCACGGCACGCTGCACGGTACCATATTGCTTGAGGTCAGACACGACCTTGTTCATGATGGTTGTCGGGATGGCGAAACCATAGCCAGAGTAGCTGCCTGTCTGGGAATAGATCATGGCGTTGATGCCCACGAGCTCACCACGAGTATTGACGAGTGCACCGCCCGAGTTTCCCTTGTTGATGGCTGCGTCGGTCTGGATGAACGATTCCACACCATTGGCACCCATAGAGCGTGCCTTAGCACTCACGATACCGGCTGTAACGGTAGAGTTAAGGTTGAAGGGGTTGCCCACGGCGAGCACCCATTCGCCCACCTTTAGCTTGTCTGAATCGCCCACGGGCAGAGTGGGGAGGTTCTTTCCGTCAACCTTGATGAGGGCGAGGTCTGTCGTTTGGTCGGTGCCGATGATACGGGCAGAGAACTCACGGTTGTCGTTAAGGGTGACGGTGAGTCGGTCTGCACCTTCAACCACGTGGTTGTTGGTCACGATATATCCGTCGGAAGAGATGATGACGCCAGAGCCAGAGCCTTCCATCTTCGGAGTCTGCACGCGCTGCTTGCGCTTGTTTCCCTGTCCTTGCTGCGGTGTACCGAAGAAGCCGAACGGGTCGAAGAAGTCGCCGAAAGGATTGTCTTCCACTTCCACAGTCTGGGTCTTGCTGTCCTGTACAAATTTGATGT
Source organism: Lachnospiraceae bacterium (assembly GCA_963654295.1). Lineage (GTDB taxonomy): Bacteria > Bacteroidota > Bacteroidia > Bacteroidales > Bacteroidaceae > Prevotella. The sequence goes on from CAVJZZ010000052.1 coordinate 14,156, forward strand.
GCACTACGGCAGGCAGGGCCTTTTCTGCGGCGTATGTGAGGTCTACAGCCTGTCCTGGCAGAGTCGCAGCCTCTACACTTTGCGCGATGCCTGTGGGGAGTGTCAGCGCAACCGTGCAGATTGCGCCCAGCAAAAGATTAGAATACTTTTTCATTTTTTCCTTTATTTAATTATTTGCATTTCAAGTCCTGTTTTTCTGCTTGCAAATATAGGAGCAAAAATTGTGAAACGTCCAATTTGTCGTGATATTTGTCCTCTTTTAACAATCGAAAAACCGCACTTAACGGCTCTTAATCCGGCGGTCGCATTTTTTTACATTCGTTTGCTAACGCGTGTTCCAAACACTTGTTAACACGCGTTCATTATCCAAACAGCGCGCGCAGGGCTTCTTCCACCTTGCGCACAGGCACCAGCTCGATGGCATATTTCGCGGGGTTGATGCCTTTCATGTTGTATTTCGGCACGATCATGTGGCTGAAGCCCAGTTTCTCAGCCTCGGCAATGCGCTGCTCTATGCGGTTGACGGGGCGCACTTCTCCGCTCAGTCCCACTTCTCCAGCCATGCACCATCCCTGTTCTATGGGCGTGTCCACGTTGCTCGACAGCACGGCGGCAATCACGCTGAGGTCCATGGCAAGGTCGGTGACACGCAGTCCGCCGGCAATGTTGAGGAACACGTCTTTCTGCATCAACTTGAACCCCACGCGCTTTTCGAGCACTGCAAGCAGCATGTTGAGGCGGCGCTGGTCGAATCCTGTGGCACTGCGCTGCGGTGTTCCGTAGGCTGCTGTAGATACCAACGCCTGTGTCTCCACCAGGAATGGGCGCACACCTTCCACTGCAGAACTGATGGCAATGCCGCTCAGCCCGTCGTGGTCTTGCGTGAGCAGCAGTTCCGAGGGGTTGCTCACCTGTCGCAGACCGTTCTGTTGCATCTCGTAGATGCCCAGTTCGCTAGTGCTTCCAAAGCGGTTCTTGATAGACCGGAGTATGCGGTACATGTAGTGCTGGTCGCCCTCAAACTGGATCACCGTGTCGACGATGTGTTCGAGAATTTTCGGTCCGGCGAGTGTCCCTTCCTTGTTGATGTGCCCGATGAGGACGACGGGCACGCCGCTCTGTTTGGCGAAGCGGAGCAGGGCAGAGGCACATTCCCTCACCTGTGTGATGCTGCCGGGTGACGAGTCGACGTCTTCGGTTGATATGGTCTGTATGGAGTCGATGACGACCAATTCGGGCTGCGTGTCCTTGATGTGTTCGAAGATGTCTTCGAGCGAGGTGTCACAGAGTATCATCACGTTGTCCGACTCGGGATGGTCTATGCGGTCAGCGCGCATTTTCAGTTGGTGGGCACTCTCCTCACCGCTCACATACAAGATCCGGCGTTCAGGCATGCGCAGGATGGTCTGCAAGGTGAGTGTACTCTTGCCGATACCCGGCTCGCCGCCCAGCAGTGTGATGCTGCCCGGCACAAGACCGCCGCCCAACACACGGTTCAGTTCGCCGTCGTGCATGTCGATGCGCGGTTCGTCGTGAGACGGTATGTCGCGCAGGCGCATCGGCGCATGCCTGCCCCGCGATGCCCTTACGGTCTCAGCTGCCGACTTGGCTGCTGTCGTCCCCTTGTCGCCACCAGCCACTCTCACTTCCTTAAATGTGTTCCACTGCCCGCAACTCGGACATTTCCCTATCCATTTGGCAGATTCCTGCCCGCAATAGGAACATACGTATGCCACTTTATCTTTTGCCATAATCTTGTATTGTCGCTGTTTTGTCAAACTGCAAAAGTAGATATTATTTTCAATAGTTACAAAATAATTTATTACTTTTGCAGCATTATAAATCCAAAGCAAACAATGCGGCGAACTCTTATATACCTATTTATATTAATGTTCTGTGCGGCGTGTGGCGACACTCAGGCCGTCAGGGACAGAAAGGCGCAGCGCGAGCGTCATGTGAAAGATTCTCTTTCCTTCAAGGTGGGCGTGATGCCCACACTCGACTGCTTGCCGATTTTTGTGGCGCACGAGTGTGGCATCTTCGACACTCTCGGCGTCGACGTGCGGCTGAGGCTTTTTCGGGCGCAGATGGACTGCGACACGGCACTTGCCGGCGGCAGTGTGCAGGGCAGCGTGACCGACCTTATTCGGGCGGAGCGGCTACAGCAACACGGAACGCCATTGGTCTATAAGATCGCCACCGACTCCTATTGGCAACTGGTGACCAACCGCAAGCAACGCATCGCCAAGCTTTCCGATCTCTCGGACAAGATGATTGCTATGGCGCGCTATTCTGTATCCGACATGATGGCTACCCACGCCATCAATACGGGGAAACTGAAGAATCCTGCTTTCAAGGTTCAGGTGAACGATGTGCTGATACGCCAAAGCATGCTGCAGAACAACGAGATGGACGCTATGATTCTCACTGAACCCCAAGCCACCACAGCCCGTCTCTACAAGCATCCCGTGCTTCTCGACACGCGCGATGAAGATTGGTGCATGGGAGTAGTGGCATTCCGCACCAAGGATGTGGCAGAGGCACATCGCAGTCAGCAGCTTGACTTGTTTGTCAAGGCTTACAACCTGGCGTGCGATTCGCTCCGCAAATATGGCGTGCCCCACTATGCATCTGTCATCGAGAAGTATTGCAAGACGGACTTGCGCACTGTGAAGGCACTGCCCAAGATCGGTTTTACCCATGCCCATGCACCGCGCCAAAAGGATATCCTTGTGGCACAACAGTGGCTCAACACATTAAAGAACAAACGATGAACAAGAAATTCAATCAAATAAAGGAGGAACTCGAAGCTCTGCAACCTTGCTGCCGCTTGGAAAAGTTGCTCAAAATCACACGCCAGTATCTTGACGCCACATTCAACGAGGCTTTCAACGAACGGTGGAAGACCATACGCGAGAACTATGACTTGTTGCTCTTTTATGTGGAGCAGGGCACGGAAGACCCGCAGCGTGACCAGGTCTATATGCAGCAGCTTCGTGATCTCTACACACTGATGTTCGACATGGCACACTTCGAGCAGGTGAACAGTAATCGCAGTTATACACTCGCCCGCTCGCGGTCGGCTGCCTTTGACGGGACGCTGTGCAAGGTGAAAAAACAACTGGAGGACTATGTAACCTCGTTGCCTTTGCTCGAACTGGAACAGGGCGAACAGCGGGAAATGCACAAGGTGATGCTCAACAAGGAGCACCAGGAATATGTAAACCGACTCTTCGACTACATCCTCGTTTCACCCTCGTGGCTGGCTCCCGATGCCGATTTCTATGTAAAGATGATGCTGTCGCCCACCATAGACCGGCGCGATGTGCTCCAGATGGTGAGTGCACTGACTTTGTCGGCAGCCGATGTGTTCGACGTACAGAAGGTGCGCATACTCTATCGGCTTACTGTGGAGACCACGGATGAATACGTGCGTCAGCGTGCACTGGTGGGTTTTGTGCTCACTGCTGATGAGCGTTATGCCAAAATCTATCCAGAACTCAGCGAGATGGCGGCAAAGATTGCGGGAGAAGGTTCGCCTGTGAGCTGCGAAGACTTGTTCGACCTACAGGTGCAACTGTTCTATTGCATCATGGTGCATGAAGATACCGAAACACTCAACAACGATGTGATACCGACATTGGTGAACAGCAGCAACTTGCGGATGGATGCCAACGGTGCCTTTACCGAAATCGATGACCCGATGGACGATATCCTGTCTGACAGCAAGGATGCCGAAGAGCGGATGACGAAGCTGGAAGAGGGACTCAACAAGATGGAAGACATGCAGAAAGCGGGATCCGACATCTATTTCGGCGGGTTCTCGCAGCTGAAGCGTTATCCTTTCTTCTACACGTTGAGCAACTGGTTCTGCCCGTTCTATGCAGACCATCCAGATCTTCACCACTTGCTTCCCAACTATGGGAAGGTAGGCGTTCCGCCCATGCTGACTGGGTCGGGTCCTTTCTGCGACTCCGACCGCTATTCGTTCTTCATCGGTTTGGCGTCAGTCTTCAGCCGCTTGCCCGAGCCCGTACGTGAAATGTTTACACTGGGGCAAGGTGCATCTCCTGTTATGGGCACGCCTGAGATGTTCTCGTCACCGGCTTTTATCCGCCGTATGTATTTGCAAGACCTCAATCGCTTCTTCGAAGTTTACCCGGACTGGGCAGACTTCAGAAACGTGTTCGGCTCCAAACAGATTCAGTATACCAGTTTGTTTCTGGCCAACGATTTGTTTATTGGCATGTTGGAGGAATCCCAAATCATCCGGCTTTGTGATTTCTTGTTGAAGAAGCGACGCTACGATGATCTTTTGTCTCTGCTCTGGCGCACGGAGCACAAGTTCTCTCGCAGCCAGTTGTGGCGTGTCAACTATTACCGTGGCGTGGCTTACTTGCGTCAGGATTTTGTATCCCAAGGCTATGGCAATTTGTTGCATGCTTGGTTGGATTTCCGTCGCACGGATGGCGATGAGGCTATCGAGGTGAAGTTGCTCCGCATGTTGGCACGTGCCGCCGTGTCGTTCAAGGAATATGAAATGGCTTGTGATATATACGAAAAGTTGTCTAAACTCCGTCCTGCCGACTTGAAGGTGAAGATTAACTTGATGTTGTCGATGATTCAATCGGGACGAATGGAAGACGCACTTAAGTTGGCATATGAATTGAGCTTTGCCGATGAAAAGAGCATCGGTGTGAAGAGGGCATATGCCTGGGCACTGCTGAATGCCGGCAAGACGGATGCAGCCCAGCGAGAGTATGACAGGTTGCTCCAATCTGAGCAAGTGGATATGGACGACTTCCTCAATGCTTCTTATTGTTATTGGGCAAATCGTGAAACAGAGAAAGCCATCGACTGTATGTCGCGCTTCTTCATCCTTTGGCGTGACACACAGGACTATGATGAATACTCCGGCTCTGAAGCTGACCATCTCGCCGTCAAGTTGCATATGGACAACAAACTGCTCAGTAGACTGTCTATTACTCTCCCCCAGTGTTCTTTGTTTATGGAGATGGTGATAAAAAGAGTAGAAGAAGAGGAAGACTGACGCATAACATTTTTTGAAGGAAACGATTAAAATCATTAGTGTCCCATTTTAACGGGACACTAATGACATGTTTTTTTATTATACGCCTTGTCATTTCATTGTCGCCATGTCTATCACATACCTGAACTTCACTTCTCCTGCGGCTACTTTGCGATAGGCCTCATCTACGGCAGCACCCTCGGCAGGGATGACTTCCACCTCGGGATAGATGTTGTGGGCAACGGAATAGTCTATCATCTCCTGTGTTTCCTTCATGCCACCAATCAGTGAACCGTAAATCTTACGATAGGCCATATAGGGCAACACGCCGATGCTGATGGAAGGACATTCACTGTTGGCAGGCAGCCCCACGATGGCAAGTTCACCATTCTTTTTCAGCATAGAGACATACATCAAGGGTT
>CAVJZZ010000053.1:0-19117 GCA_963654295.1 Lachnospiraceae bacterium
AAGGGCTGAGCGTTTTAAATTGGTATAATGCTTGAATTTAACAAACTTTATATGCGGTCGTCTCAAAATAGAAATCTTTTGTCGCTTTTTCGAAATTATGAATTCTGAAATATACCTTATTTTTGCAACCGACCAAAACAATAAACAATGAAAATATTTTCTATATGTTTTGAAATGCTTGTTCTTTTACTTTGCTTGGGGTGCTCTGCTCCAAGTAAAGTAGAGGAACAGGTGACATTAATTCAAGTAAAAGGCAAACACGGTTTCGTAGAGATGTCAGACTTCGTTGAGAGAAACGACACACTACGCCTTAATCCGTCCTTGAATTTAATAACGACTTCTGTGCAAGATATTTGTTTGGACGATTCTGTGGTTTTTATACTTGACGATGCAAAATCAATATTCTCTTTCGATGTTCATTCTGGAAAAATGCTACATCGTTTACATTCTGTGGGAAGAAGCCGGAATGAATATTTTTTGCCAAAGGCTATGGATGTGGATATAAATAATCTTTTTGTACTTGATTTCCAAGGTAGAAAGGTCCTGAAATATACGAAAGATTTAGAGTATATAAGTAGCTTCTCGTTGGGTTTTGCCGCATTGGATTTCACTATTGTCGCTGATGGGTTCCTCTTTTTCAATATGAGCGCATCTGAAAAATACAGAAGAATTGTCCATACAGATTTTGAAGGTCGTGTAATTGATGGCTTCTTGCAAGAAAAGGGCATCATAAAAACGCTTGTAAATGACAAGTTCTTTTGTAGTGATGGAGCAGGAAATGTATATTATTCTGACTTGCAGTCAAATGATGTGTATCAATGGCAAGATGGAACCTTGAAGAAAGTCTACTCGCTTGATTTCGCAGGGGTTAATAATGTTTCAGAAAATGGAATAATGTATGGCAATATGATTGTTGGCGACCACGTTGTAACGCAATTTCTTTCAGATAAAATCGTCATGTCGAATATCTATGATCCCTTCAAACAAAATTCTATGACAGGTGCTGTAGCAACTCGTACCAAATATCCTTTTCTACCTCAAGCCATTCACAGCGGAAACTTGTATGGCGTTTATGAGGCAAATGGACAAAATGGCTATACGTTGGTTCGTTATAAATTGAAGTAGATTGTGATATTATTTACGCGGATTGTAAAATCCGTCATTGCCAATAAGTAAAATTATCTATGTATACTTCTAAGAATCGGGGCTTGATATACAACATGTGCATGAAATGGATGGTGCTGCTGTCTGTTTTATATGTGGGATTAGTTTCCTGTTCTTCCACACAAGATGTTGCTGTGGTGGTTCGGGGAAATAATGGTGATTTGTCTCAAAAACAATATTTTGAGCAACCTCATTATGTGCTTTTGGATGATGAAAATCCAGAAGCGGTGATTTCACATATTGATAAGGTGTTGTTTTTGAAAGACCGAATTGTTGTTGTTGATATAACGAACAAAAAGCGATTGTTGGCATTTGATTGGAATGGTAAATATATTGCGTCAGCAGAAAAACTGGTAGGCAAAGGGAAAAATGAATATATCCAGTTTTCTGATTGTGCCGTTGACACAGAAAACCAATATATTTATATGTATTGTGACAGACCATATCAATTTATGGTCTTAGACTCTAATCTGAACTTGTTGCAGTGCATAAAGACCGATGATTTTATTTCTGAGATAGCCATGGACGGAATGTATCTTTATGCATTCTGTAAAAATCCGAATAAAATCACCTCTTACCAACTGAGAAGATATGCGAAGAAAGATCTGACGGGCAAATACAAAGTGTTGCTTTCGTTTGACAAGGGCGTAGCTGGTTTGATGGGTATGGGACATTCTTTGTGCAGTAATGATGACCATATAACTTTCGCAATGCCTTTCAGCAATGAAATCTATGAAATCAAGGACGGAGAGGTGCTACAATCAATAATTGTTGATTTTGGAGATACGTGGTTCTCGAATGAAAAGAGTAAACATTTGCATGGGAAGCGTTTCTTTAAAAAGAATGAACGGAAGAATTGGATCATACAGAATATGGTTTCCTCCGATTCAGTAATGTTGTTTAATACCAATTTGTCTCATTTCTATAAGATTAATAAGATGCATCATCAAGGGGCTGCTTACAAACTCTTCAACGAATGTTATGCTCCATATAGTGTGTCTTGGCTCATTCCTTATTGTGGAGACCCGGGATATGCTGTTCAGGAAATTCCTGCCGAAGCATTGAAAACATATTTGAAGTATTGCAAGGAAAAGAAAATACAACCCGCGATAGGAATAAATACATTGGCAATTAGGGATTCTACGCAAAATCCAATATTGCAAATCTTGAAGTTTAAATAGAATGTGGCATCCGTGTCCCTGTTTAAAAGGGCACACAGATAAAGATTAAAACGGTCGCTTATGAAATGTTTTTTGTACGTATGTGTGATCCTATCATTCCTTTCTTGTAGTAGTCAGGAATATATGATGAAGGAGATTCGGGGATATGAGAGCCGGAAGTTGAGGAATGGCCAGAAGGTAGAATTCTCCAATATAAATTTTGTGGAACTGAACAGTGGTAATGGGCGATTGTTGTCTCCTCGCAAAATCTTATTGGATGGCAATTCTGTTTTTGTTCAAGAGAAAGAGCACCTTTTGTGTTTTTCGACTGATGGTAAATTGAAAAATGTAATTGGGCAGCGTGGACATGGCAGAGGCGAATTTGTTGTTTTAGAAACGTTCTATTTGGAATCGGACAAAACAGTAGTTTTGGTGGATTCCTATAAGGGACGCTTATTACGGTATGGCGTAGATGGCAAGTTTAAAGATGAAATTAAAATAGGGAAAAGTTTGATAAACATACATGATGCATACTTGCTGGGGAAAGATTCTTTGTTTGTGAACAATTACATCATGGAAGACAAACGTGACGTGTATGGAATTTTAAATTTGAAGACGAAAGAGATGACTTCTGTAGCCCGGACAAAATTGTCAACAGATCATTTAATGATGCCGATAGGGAGAAATTGCTTTTCCACTTATCGCGGAAACGTCAAGTATGTTATGCCTTTTGACGATAAAGTGTATGGCCTTGATGGGGAGTCTTATTGCTATGTCACCAACCGGTCGATCTTTTCGGAGGAGGAACAAGAGAATGTGAAGAACTTCAGTCTGTTTACCTATAAAATAGATGACAAGAATTTTACGGGTTTTACAGACATCTTTGAAACTGATAACTACTTGTTTACAGCATTCTCCGATTGGGAATACACATTGCTTGACAAGCGTACCAACACATGCCGAAGGTTTAACTATAAACTGAATGAAGATTTGAAGTCCATGCCGTTGGTTAGGATTGTGGCAACCTATGGCAATCAGTTGGTCGGGCTTATTAACACCGATGAATTGAAAAAAGTGAAGACATATAACTGCAAAGATAGAAATCTGGAAAGGCTCATGTCGTATAAGAACAAGAAAGACCATTATCTGTTGGTCTTCTATGATATAAAATAAGATGAAATACAGAAAGGAAATCATAGGGATGCTATGCGCATTGACTTTTGCGTCTTGCCATGACAAGGTGGAGACGACGATGCGCATGGCGGGAAGCAATGCCACTGAACTGCAACGTGTGATTACTCATTATTACACGGAGGATGTGAACGTGGTGAAGCGTGAGGCTGCCGTGTTTTTGCTTGAGAACATGACCGCCCATTACAGTGTTGCCAGTCCTGCCATCGATTCTTTTGCTTGCAAAGTGCGTCATACGGAAAAGATAAACACAGACTCGGTTCAGAACTGGTGGAATGAATACAAACGCTGTGACCGTCTGGGCAAGAAGTTGGATGCGCAGACGCTTAAGGCTGATTTCCTAATTGACAATATAGACCAGGCATATCGTGTATGGAGGGAATCTCCTTGGCATAATGAGGTGGACAGTCGGATGTTCTTCCGTTATATATTACCTTATAGGGTGCGCGAAGAAGTGTTGCCCAAGGTCGGTTGGCGCGATTCTCTCTATCAGCGCTATCATCCTCTGATAGAGGGCGAGAAGAACATGAACAAAGCTTATGCGATTGTCTATAAGCGTATCCATAAGGAATTTGCCATGCGGGACATCTCCTTCCCCTACATGCTCAATGTGCTGGATGCCGGAAAGCTGAAAATAGGCAAGTGCATGCACCAGTGCTTGTATACGGCATTGGTGATGCGCTCGCTTGGCATTCCCGCAGTGGTAGACGAGGTGAATCGTTGGGCAAACTATAGCAAGGTGGGACACTCGTGGGTGGCACTGGTCAAGGCAGACGGGGTTTACACTGTGAGTGATGGAGACAGTATTGCCCGGCAAGGCAATCCGATCAACTCCACGGTATTTTCCTCCAAATACCCTTTGGAGAAAGATTATCCCATTGATACAGATTTCAAGAAGCGGGTGGTCAAGGTCTGGCGCATGAACTATGAATTGAATACGAAAAGGGAATATCAAGACTGGCAGGCGGACGATGATGTGAAAGGATTTTTCTCTTATCCTTTTATGGCTGACGTGTCTGCTGCCTATGGCCTAACAAATCATGTGAAGATTGCACCGCAACAGACGGACTATTGTTATCTTTGCACCTATGCTACGGGTGAAGGTTGGAAACCTATGGCGTATGCAAAGAAGTGCTTTGGAAGGTTTGAATTCGCCAATGTAGGCGATTCGATAGTATACCAGCCGATGATTTACGATAAGGGAGGAGCGTTGCAACCTGTGGGTGATGCTTTCATCTTGACAAAGCAGGGCAAGGTGTATTTGCGACCGGATATGAAGGTGAAACAGTGCATGACACTTGATCGGAAGTATCCTTTCGTGAAAAGTCTGGTGAAGATGTGGATCGAGTCTAAGGGCTCTCGCTTAGAGGGCGCTAACCGAAGTGATTTTGCAGATGCAGACTCGCTTTTTACGATAACGTATACCCCTGTTTATCGTAATGTAGTGTCGTTGGTCGGTAAGAAGTATCGTTATGTGAGGTTTGTGTCAGGATTAGACCACCGTTGTCCGTTGGCAGAACTGGAAGTCTATGGCAAAGGCAAGCTGTTGCATGGTGTTCCTTTTGCTACGGGAGCCTCTCATCCTGAGAACTGTTTTGATGGTGACAGACTTTCTATTCCTGATGATTTGGAAGTGGGCTATACGGTAGGTGTCGACTTGGGACAGCCCATGGAGATCAGTCAGCTGGTGTTCTTCTTGAAGAATGACGACAACTATGTTTCTCCAGGCGATGTCTATGAACTGGCGTATTACGACCAGGGCAAGTGGAATCTTTTTTCCCGTCGCCAAGCCACCAGCTTCCATCTTACGTATAATCATGTGCCCACTCGTGCATTATTTCGCCTTACAGACGTGACAAAGGGAACAGAAGTGCGCATCTTCACTTACGAGCATGGGAAACAAGTGTGGTGGTAGTTAGATTATTATTCACAAATTAAATTAATAAAACAGTATGAAAAGAGTATTTTTGTTTGCGGTTATAATAGCAGCAGTGTCAATGGCGTATTATCAGAAATCTGAAAAAGAAGACTTCTTTATGGAAAATGTAGAAGCTTTGTCACAAGGTGAATCTGCCAATTATAACATTTGTTATTCAAGCTCTAAAGTCGTTATTGGGTACACTTATTATGATTGCGGTAGTTGTGAAAAAGTGTATGATGAAAAAGGAAAGGGAAGTGCTTCTAAATGCTTCAAATGAATAGGTGTTTATCTCTAATTAACAGCTCAAGGCGCATGATTATTTGTGCCTTGAGTATTGGTTTGTTCTTTTCGTGTGAGAATAACCGGGAAAGTGTTGTCACAAAATTCCCTCAAACAATATCTCTTGAGGCTACACCCGTTAGTGGAATGGATAAATACCCAGACATATTGTCTGTAACCACAGCAGCGGATAAGTTTGTCTGTCGGTCACGAGGCGAATATTTTTATTATGTGTTTGATTCCAATTTCAAATTGGAGAGTCAAGTGGCACGGAAAGGTCATGGAAACAAAGAATTTCTTGCTCCTCTTTTCTCTGGACAATATCTGCAGGAGCAAGGGAAGGACTACATTTATTTGTTGGAGAGACCTCAACGTTCATTGTATAAGGTAAACTTGCATGATGAAAGGGATGTAACATCTATAATAAAATTGCCCATAGGACAGAAAATTGAACCCCGTTATTTGTTTGTCGTGGATGATCGGTTTATAGGTGCCAATGATGACAAAGATTGCAAGGTTTTTGTGTATGATGACTTGCGCAAAAAATGTGTGGTAAAGGAACAGACATATGCAAATGGTAAGAGTCATGACCGTGAATTGTATCAAAGTTTGGCAACCTATAATCCAATAAGTCGGAAGTTGGCAGTGTCGTTCTTTAATTTGCCACAGATGGATATAAGGGATGCCGATGGCGATATGTTGAGAACAATATATGTGGACGGGAAACCGCAGTTCAAGGAAAGGCTGTCTGACACGCAGTATTTTTCATGTATTTGTTCTACAGACAAATATATATATGCATTGTATGACGGATATGCCGAATTGGAAAGACAGGGGAAATGTGCCGTGCTGGTCTTTGATTGGCAGGGAAATCCCATTGTAAAATATATCATAGATTCGTCTTCGTATATTGCTGTCGATGTGAAAAACAAACGGATATTGTCTGTTGCAGACACTGCATCGGGGAATAGACTGTTGAGTTATCCTATTTAAAACGAATAGATTTGGAACATGTTGGTGGGCGGAAACATTTATAAACGGATACTGTTGTCGGGAGGCTTGTTGGTCGCTCTCTATGCCGGCTGTCGTGTCTTTGTGGCAGATTGGTTTCGCATACCTTCATGCTCCATGATGCCCACGTTGCAGCCGGGTGACAAGATCGTGGTCAACAAGGCCATGATGGGAGCCAGGATATACACCGATTATCATTTCCAGAAGGACGGCAATGAATTGCAAAGCGTCCGTTTGCGGGGCTGGCGTCCTGTCAAGTACAATGACGTGGTGGTGTTCAATCGTGCCAACCACCAAAGGAAAATCAAATTCGTCATTAACAATGTTTACTGCAAACGTTGTGTGGCGTTGCCTGGCGATACCTTGAGCATCGTCAATGGAGTGTATGTAAACAACAACTACAGAGGCGTATTGGGAGTAAGCCGAGAACAGCAGCGGCTTCGCCATACGCCAGATACGATGGTGGCACCTAATTGTTTGAGGGCGATGCCCAAGGATGAGCATTTCGATTGGACGATACGCAATTTCGGTCCTTATTATGTGCCACGTAAGGGTGACATGATAAGGATTACCCCACGCACGGCAATATTATATAAGGTGTTGCTGGAGTGGGAGACAGGAAAGAAATTGGCAATAGATTGGAACAGAAATGAAGTGAAGGCAGGAGGGAAGAAGTTGACGTGGCACAAGTTCTTGCATGATTATTATTTCATGGCAGGTGACAACGTGCTTGACTCAGACGATTCTCGCTATAAGGGTCCTGTTCCAGAGGAATACATCATCGGCATAGCGACTCGCATCATTGATTCTAAAGACGTGGAAACACAGGAAAGAAGATGGAACAGAATTGGAAAACCATTATAATAAGATGCGTACAATCGGTGATACTGTTGGCTGTCTTTGGGTTGATGACGCAACCTGTGGAAACGTCATGGAGTGACAGCGAATGGTGGCTTGCTATGGGGATTCCTGTGGCATTGGCAGTCGTGGGCGGACTTTGTCTGCTGTTTGGCTATCGATGGCGTTGGACGTTGCTGGATAGTATTGTCCTTTGTTGGGCTTCTTTTGTTTTTGTGTCTTCGCTGTGGGGATGGTCTATCGTTACACCTACAGCGTTTATCCGTTGGATGGAAACGGGTTTCCTCTATGTGGTCTTGCGCATTTTGTTTTCCATGAAAGAAATCAAAGGGATATATTTGGCATGGGGCTTGGTGGTTGTCTGCCTTTATGAAGTGGGACAAGGTTGTCTGCAGTTGATAGACGGAGACAGTCGTCATGCCCTTTATCCTGTGACGGGTTGCTTCTTGAATCCCGGTCCCTATGCAGCATTCCTTGCGGTAGGGGCGAGCGTGATGTTGGGCTTGTTGAAGAATCCGAGTGTCGGCAATGTGCAACGCAACCTGTTGCAAGTGTCTGTATTGTGCACATTGTCTTTGTTGCTGATCGGTTTTAGCCGGGCTGCCATGTTGGCATTTTCCGTTGTGGTTCTATTCGCTTACCGTTCGTGGATTCGGCGCCATCTGTGGGTGGTGGTTGTGCTTGCCTTGGCTATGGTAGTGCTCTGTTGGCTGAAAGCAGGTTCTGCTGTCAGTCGTCTGGTCATCTGGCGTGTGGCTTGCGGTGGCTTCTTCGACCATTGGTTGTTGGGCACAGGAGTGGGCGCCTTTCCTCATACGTATGCGCAATGTAGCGCTTCTTATTTCTCGTTACATCCATCTGCAGCTGCCGTTGCGGATGTTTGCGACAATGCTTTTAATGAGCTGGTGACGATAGGCGTGGAGCAAGGACTTGTTGGATTGCTGTTGTTCTTGGGACTTGTGATTTCGACAGGCAAGCGTTTGTATAAGAAGTGTCATCCTCTGTTCTTGGGATTTGTCGCCTTACTCGTTTTCTCATTCTTCTCCTATCCCTTCCAGTGCTTGCCTCATCGTCTTTTCCTCGTGTTGGTATGCGCTTATGCCGCCAGCAGTCCATCCTGTGAAAAGGCGTCTTGTGCCAGTCGCATCCGGTATGGTTTTGTTTTTGCGTCTATATTGTTTGTAGGCATGATGCTGGCGCAAGAAACAGGGCAGCGCAAGAATGCCGTGGATGAATACCATGAGCTGGCAAGGATGGAAGGCGGCAGCGTTGTGGAGGATTATTACCGTTTGTTGCCGATGCTCGATGATAATCCCTCGTTTCTGTTCGATTTCGGTAAAGCCTTGTCCTCCCTTGGCAGGTATAATGACAGCAATGCCATGCTGGAAAAAGGGACGCTTGTGAGTGCCGATCCGATGTTTTATGTCTGCATGGGCAATAATGATGCAGAGATGACGTTGTATAGAGAAGCGGAGAGACTTTATCTGCAAGCCTACCATGTGCTGCCTAATCGACTTTACCCGCTTTACAAACTGATGAAGCTCTATGAAACTACACATCAGGATCGGAAATGTTATATCATGGCAAAATGGATTGGACGGTTCCGAGAGAAAATCACCTCTTCTGCCACAAGGGAAATGAAGAGAGAAGCAAACCTAAAACGCATTGAATATGAAGGGAAATATTAAATATATCGGAATGACGGCTGTATTTCTATGGCTGTGGGGACTTCCGTGTTGGTCACAACAACAATATTTGTCGCTTCGTGAGGTGATCGCGATAGCCCAAAAGCGCTCGTATGATGCCAAATCTGCCCGGTTCAGTTTCCTTGCAGATTATTGGAGCTACCGGTCATTCAAGGCAGAACTGCTACCGTCTGTCAATCTCACCGGCAGTTTGTTGAACTTCGACCATTCCAAGGTGGAAACCCGTAATTCGGACAACGGATTAATAAACTATGTGGACAACAACTCGTTGACCAACAGTCTGACCCTCTCTGTAGACCAAGAGTTGCCAGGGTTGGGCGGCACCGTGTCGCTCCAGTCATATCTTTATCGCCTTGACCAGTTCAATTATGATATGACCACCTACAATTCCCGACCGCTCCGTATCACCTATACCCAGCCACTCCGTTCCTATAATACACTGAAATGGAGAAAGAAGACGGCTCCTGTGGAATATGAAATAGCCCAACGGGAATATCTGGAGGATATGGAACGGGTGGCAATCAAGGCGACGCAACTCTATTTCGCTGTGGTCTCGGCACAGACCGACTATAAGCAAAGCATGAAGAAATACGAAGACTTGCAGCAACTCTATGAGATGGCAAAGAAGCGTTTTGAGATAGGCACCATTGACAAAAGCGACATCTTGCAACTGGAACTGTCTGTCTTGAACGCCAAGTTGGCGGTGACCAACGACAAGCTGAGCCTTGACAACCAACAGTTCTATCTGTTTTCCTACTTGCGCATCTCCGATTATAAAGGGGTGGAACTGATGATGCCCGAGGAAATTCCTGACATTGTCATTGATGTGAACGAAGCTGTGGCGCATGCCTTGTCCAACTCTTCACATGTGCAAAGCCAGAACTTGACCCAATTGAAGGCACGCCAGGCGGTGGCCCAAGCCCATTCACAAAAGGGAATACAGGTGCAGTTGCGCAGTGAGTTGGGATTCAACAAGACCGATTCCCGCCTTTCCGGTGCTTACCGCAATCTGCGTGACAACGAGTTGATAGGCGTGTCGCTGTCGCTTCCTATCTTCGATTGGGGTGTGAGCAAAGGCAAGGTGCATACGGCAGAGGCCAACTTGCAACTTGCCAAGGTGCAGGTGGAACAGGAACATGAAGAATATTTGCAGGACTTGAGAAAGCAGGTCTTGCAATTCACCTATCAGGCGGAACTCTGCCGAACGGCACAACGTGCACGCGACATCTCATCGGAACGCTATGAGATGACGTGCCGCAGGTTTGAGGCTGGAACTATCTCTGTGACAGACTTGAATACGGCATTGCAGGAAGCTGAGGCTGCCAAGTCGAAATACGTGAGTCAGCTGCAGACCTATTGGATCGATTACTACACGCTCCGACGGGCTACGCTTTATGACTGGCAGACCAATCATAAACTATCTGCCGATTATAACCAACTTTTAAATACCAAATACGATGATTAGAAAACTCATATACATATCTCTGTTTGCAATCCTTTGTGCTTCGTGCCATAAGAAGAAAGACTCACGAGAAATGCAGAATGCTGCAGAAGTGAAAACGGAAACGGAGGTGGAAACAATGACACTCCGCCGGTCTTCGTTCAATATGCAGCTGGTCTGCAATGGACGCTTGGTCGCCATCTCCAGAAGTGAAATCTCATTCCCGAGTCAGGGTGTGGTTACAAAGATATATGTACATGACGGAAGTCGTGTGGCAAAAGGTACGCTTTTGGCAGAAACGGATAAAAGAGACAAGTTGCTGCAGGTGCAGAAAAGTGAACGCAACTTGGAAAACACCCGGATTACTCTTGCCGACAAACTGATTAGTTTGGGCTATGGCGGTATCAACGACAAGGTTCCAGACGACGTGATGCAACGTGCCAAGTTGACTTCGGGCTATATTTCTGCCCAATTCCAACTGGCGGAAGCCCGTCGGGCTTTGGCAGACTGTGAACTCCGTGCTCCTTTTGCAGGTCGTGTGGCTGACATGGAATGTCAACTCTACCAAAATGCATCCAAGTTTGGGAAACTGATTAACGACACCTATTTTGATATCGAATTCAAGGTGCTTGAAGTGGAACTCAGTTCCATCATGTTGGGCGAAAAGGTCAAGGTGGTTCCGTTTATAGATGCCAAGAAACTATTCGTAGGAGAAATCGTCCAGCTCAATCCGATGGTAGACGACAAGGGCATGGTGACAGTGCGTGCCCGTATGCGCAATACAGACAAGACGCTGATAGACGGCATGAATGTTAAGGTGGTGGTGGAACGAACTGTGCCCAATATGATTGTTGTTCCCAAGTCAGCTGTGGTTGAGCGCGACGGCTACCATGTGATATTTGAAGTGGCAGACAACGAGGCTGTGTGGACCTATGTGGATATCGTGCATAGCAACAGCACGCAATTTGCGATTACAGGATGTGCCGTGAAGGAAACAAAGATTAACGAGGGTGAAGTGGTAATCACCTCAGACAACCAGAATCTTGCAGACGGCACTCCAGTCAAAGTGAAGAAACAATGAGCATGGTGAGATATATCATACACCGTCCCATTGCAGTCTCGATGATTGCCTTGGCTATCTTGGTGCTCAGCATCTTGGCGGCTGTCCGTCTGCCCGTGTCTCTGCTGCCCGATGTGGATGTGCCGCAAATCAAGGTGCAGGTGGATATGCCGGGTGCTGCTGCCGGTCAAGTGGAAGATAAAGCCATTCGGCTGTTGCGTGGTCGGTTGTCGCAGTTGCCGAGTTTGAAGTCCATACGGTCTGAGTCGAAGATGGATGCCGGAACCATTTGCTTGGATTTCATTCCCGGCAGCAAGATGGATCTGATAACCATCGAAGTCAACGAGAAGGTAGACATGGCAATGGCGTCATTGCCTAAGGATGTGCAGCGCCCCAAGGTGATGAAGACCAGTGTGGCAGACATTCCCGCCTTTTTCATCGACCTTTCGTTGAAGGGCAAGAGCTCGGATATGCAACACTTCTCCGACATGTCGTCTCTTGCCGTCAATGTGGTGCGCAAGCGTCTGGAGCAGATACCTCAGATATCCATCGTGGATGTGAGTGGGACATTGGGGCAACAGATATTGGTGGTTCCTCATAGGGAGACATTGCAGAGCCTGGGATTGACGACGTCAGATATAGAAAAGGCGTTGACCGACAATAATGTGCGGCTTGAAGCCTTGTCGATAGTCGATGGACAGTATCGTTACAACATTCATTTCGACTCCCAACTGCTGACCGTGGAAGACATGGAGAACATTTCCATTACCCACAATGGACGAATGCTCAGGCTGTCTGACTTGTGCGATGTGGAACTGCGTTCGGGTGTGCATCAGGGTTGGGTGCGGCATGACGGGAAACCTGCCGTGACGATGGCTGTTGTCAAGCAAAACGAAGCACGAATGTCCGACTTGAAAGCGCAGGTGGATTCTACACTCACCGACTTGCGGCACACCTATCCAACTATCGATTTCTCTATTACGCGCGACCAAACAACACTGCTTTCCTATTCCTTGTCCAATTTGGAGGGTAATCTGCTTGTAGGATGCTTGTTCACTTGCTTGGTCCTGCTGTTCTTTTTGCGTAGTTGGAAACTCTCTTTCATCGTAGCCTTGACCATTCCGTTGTCGTTGATGATGACCCTGCTCGCATTTAGGCTTGCCGGCATTACGCTGAATGTGATTTCCATTTCTGGCTTAGTGCTCGGTGTGGGTATGATAGTGGACAATTCGATTGTCGTGACAGACAATATCATGCAGAAATGGGAACGTGGTCTCCGGTTGCCCGATGCCGTATGTCTGGCTACAGAGGAAGTCTTTACGCCGATGCTGAGTTCGGTGCTGACCACATGTTCGGTGTTTGTCCCGTTGATGTTCCTTAGCGGCTTGGCGGGCGAATTGTTTTATGATATGTCTGTGGGAATCAGTGTGTCGTTGCTGGTGTCGTTGCTGGTGTCTATGACGGTTGTTCCTGTAGCGTTCCATTTGGCATATAAAAACAAAGGAGTCTATTGTTTCCCGGGTAATAACCCGTTGGATGCCCGCATGCACAAATGGTATGAAGGCGTATCGTGTTGGGTGCTGCGCCATCAGCGGTTGGGGTTAGGCTTCTTTGTCCTTTCTGTTTTGGGCTTCATCGTGTTCTATCAGTTGATAGACAAACAACGCATGCCTCACCTTTCGCACGATGATATGCAGATGCTGGTGAGCTGGAACGAGGGCGTGTCTGAGGAAGAAAGTGACCGCCGCATCAATACGATGCTCGCCACGATGGGCAGGGATGTGGAAACGACAGCATCGTTGACTGGCGCACAAGGCTTTGTGCTTTCTCACAGTCATCAACTGACGAGTGGAGAAGCCTTGGGCTATCTGAAATGCCGGCAGCCTTCTCTGTTGGATTCTGTTCAATGGCGCTTGCGGGAATACTGCCGGATGAACTATCCTTTGGCTACGGTTGACTTTGAAACCATAGGCAACCCGTTCGACTTGATACTTGATACCGATGAGAGCGACTTGGTGCTGAAGGTGAAAGGGCGCAATGAACAACGTCCCACAATCAAGCAAGTGGAACAAGTGCAGGCTCGTTTGCAAGCTCGTTTCCCAAATCTTTATGTTCCGCGAGTGCAGTTGGACAACAATCTTTTATGCAAGGCAGATGTGGGGCAGATGGCATATTATGGTGTCTCCTATTCCACATTGTTGGCTCGGTTACGCGAACTTACGGGCACGAACAAACTGCTGGAGATCAGCAATGGCGAGCAGGCAGTGCCTGTCATCGTGGGAACTTCGCATGCCAATTGGAATACCATCATCCAGTCTTCCGTGCGCAATGGACAAGGTGTGGAAATATCCCTCTCTTATCTACTCAAAGACTCTGTCGTGTGTGACTATAAGTCGCTTTTCGCTTCGGAGATGAGTGAATATTATCCCGTCAATCTGAACCTGTCGGGTGCCATGGCACGTGAGGTGATGCAGTGTGCCGACAGCCTGCAGAAGACGACGCCGGATTTAAGTATAGAATATGGTGGAGGCTATTTTTCGAGTCGTGAACTCGTAACCGAACTGATGATTGTCTTTGCCGTGGCGTTGGTATTGTTGTTCCTCATCTTGGCTGCCCAATTCGAGAGTTTGCTTCAACCGTTGATTATCCTGTCAGAGATGGTCATTGATGGTTTTGTGGTCTTGGTCCTGCTGTATCTGTTGGGGGAATCGTTGAACCTGATGTCGATGATTGGCTTGGTGGTGATGAGCGGTATTGTTATCAACGACTCTATCCTCAAGATAGACACCATCAACCGCAAACGTCGTGACGGCAGACCTTTGTTGCGCGCTGTGGCAGAGGCGGGCGCAGAACGCTTGCGCCCCATTGTGATGACTTCGGCAACAACCATCTTTGCCATGCTTCCGTTCCTGCCCCGTGGCAGCATGGGAGCCGACTTGCAGTACCCTCTGTCGTTGACAATCATTATTGGCATGGTGGTCGGGACGCTTGTGTCTCTGTTCTTCATACCGCTGCTCTATTTTGTAATCTATAAACGCAAGGCAAGATGAAGAGACCTTCCGATTTTGTGATTTGCCTCTTGATGGCCATTGTGGCGATTGTCGGGGTGGCATTGATGCCAACGGTAGATGTTGGTGTCAATCCACCGTCCCGTCAAGGCAAGACATTGACCGTGGAAGTGAAGTGGAAGGGTGTTTCTGCCAAGGTGATGGAAAACAGTGTCACCTCAGTTCTTGAGGGCGTGCTGTCTGGCGTGAAGGGTGTGGAAAGTGTCAGTTCAGAGTCGTTCTACGGAAGAGGGCGTATCAAGTTGCGGATGAAGGAACATGCAGATGTGTCGGCAGCCCGTTTCGAGATGTCTTCCTTGCTCCGTCAAGTCTATTCTCGCTTGCCTGACGGGATAGACTATCCTGTGCTTTCCGGAGGAGAGGTTGTCAATGAAAGCGATGACAATGGTGAAAGGAAACTCCTGCTGACTTATGACGTGAATGCAGATCAGACACCGGAAGAAATAGGGGAGAACCTCAACAACAGCAATGTGATTGAACGTCTGCGACAGATAGACGGTGTAAAGAACGTTACGATGTCGGGTATGGTGAGCACGTATTGGGAACTCACCTATGACGCCCAGGTGCTGGAACAGTATGGCATTACTTCCTCAGACATTGTTGCGGCAGTGAAAAACTTTACGGGGCAGAAAAGCGTGATCGGTGAGGTGGAAACGGAAACCGCCGAAGGATATGGACGTCGCAAAACACTGTACTTGTCCACTACGCCTATGCCGTTGGCGGAAATCCCCGTCAAGACAAGTAGTGGCAGTGTGGTCTATCTGAACCATCTGGTACAGCAGGAGCTGAAGAAACGTCACCCCGATAAATATTATCGGGTCAATGGGTTGAATACGGTCAACCTCAATATCGAAGTGGCGGGCGATGCCAATTTCATTTTTCTGTCGTCTTACATCAGGGGAAAGGTGGACGAGATTGCCCAACGGTTGCCACAAGGCGTTTATCTGACGTTGGCTTATGATGCAGCGGAAGAAGAACGCACGCAGATGTTCGACCTCGTGAGTCGTTCGTTGTTGTCACTTGCCATCCTCCTTCTCTTTGTGTGGGTCACTAACCGGCAATGGAAGTATATGGCGATTATCTGTATCTCCTTGTCGCTAAACTTGCTGTTGGCAATAGTCTTCTATCGGTTGCTGCACCTTAAGTTGCATGTCTATTCCATGGCGGGCATGGCGGTGTCGTTGAGTCTGATTATAGACGCCACTATTGTGATGGCAGACCATTATGGCTATTATCGAAACCGCAAGGCTTTCCTTGCCATCTTGGCAGCCATGCTGACGACGATAGGTTCGTTGGTGTCTGTGTACTTCCTGCCCGAGGAATGGCAGGACAACTTGTATGACTTTGTGCGTATCATCTGCATCAATCTGGCGGCATCACTTGTCGTCGCCTTGATGTTTGTACCCACTTTGGTCAATGTGCTGCACTATGACAGTAAGCACCATTCCACCAATAGGCGTATCAGAAGACTGGTGTGGTGGAACCGGTGGTATGGCAGGTATGTCTGCCTGGTGCAACGGCGCAAATGGTTGTCTTTGGTCTTGCTCCTTTTGATATTCGGCTACGCCTTGAAAGCGTTTATTGACCATTTGGATGATGGAGACAGCAGACAACAAGAGGATAAGGTGGCGTTGCATATCCGTGGTGAAATGCCGCAGGGTGGCACTGCCTATGAACTCAACCAGAAGGTGATCATCATCGAGAACCAATTGAAACGGTATCCGCAAATCAAGCGCTTCACCACGAATATCAATGGGCGTGGGGCTAATGTGCTTGTGGAATTCCAGGATTCGTGTGTCTATACCAGTGCTCCGTTTATGATTGAACAGGAGGTAATCAGTAAACTCATTGGCATCGGTGGCGCCGATTGGGGCGTGTATGGTGTCAGCCAAATGGGGTTCAGCAATTCGCTTAACCTTCAGCACCGCGACAGCCGGATATGGATTACGGGCTACAACTATGACCACGTGAACCGCTATGCCGAAGACTTGAGCCGTCTTCTCTCCCATAACACACGTGTACGCGACTTGATCATCAAGGCGCCAGACCGTGAGGTGGAGAATGATGAATTGTATATGGACTATGACCAAGAGCGCATGTCAACCTATGGCGTCGGTCCCTATGAGGTGCATGCCGAACTGGCAAACCTGTTGCAGTCGGTCGAGGTAGGGGAGTATGATGACGGACGCAAGAAAGCCGATGTGGTATTGAAACCCGTACAGTCAGACCGTTTTGATGTGTGGCAAATGAACAATGCCTATTTGAAAGGTACACGCCATGAGTTCAAGACTTCGCGTCTGATGGACATCCGTCAGCGTGCCGCCAAGAACTATATACAGAAGAAGGACCAGGAATATGTGCTTTCTGTGGAGTTCAATGTGCTGGGGTCTTACCAATACACGAATGATTATATTACGGAAATGGTCGACAGCTTCAACCTGAAGTTGCCGATGGGGTATCATTGCCAAACGCCGACTTATATTCCGCATAGTGACAAGGAAGCCCCTTATTGGATTGTTGGTGTAGTCATCGTGGTTGTATTCTTTATTTGCGCCATTCTATTCGAATCCTTGCGGCAACCGCTGGTCATTATATCAATCATCCCCGTGTCGTTTATCGGCATCTTCCTCACGTTCCGTTATGCGGGTATTGGTTTCGGTACGGGAGGCTTGGCTTCCATGGTGATGCTTGCGGGCATCGTCATCAACTCCGGCATTTATATTCTGAATGAATATCGTTTGCTACTGAAGGGACGTTCGGGGAAATGTATTTCGAAAGCGAAACTTTATGTGAAAGCCTACAATCATAAGATTATCCCTGTACTGCTGACGGTTCTTTCCACTGTCTTCGGATTGATCCCGTTTTTCTTCGATGGTGAGACAGCAGAACCGTTTTGGTTGTCTTTCGCCTCCGGGGTGGTCGGCGGACTTATCTTCTCGTTGCTTGTCATCGTCTTTGTACTGCCGATTGCCGTTCCATTGAAGGGTACAAGTGGGAAACAAACTGCAAAAATAATGTGATGGCGCATTTTCTAAATCTTTTGTCGCATTTTCGAAACTTTTTGTTGGCACAGCGTATTGGTATTCTTGCGTTTATTCCTTAACTTTGCAGCGGCAGGTGATTAGGTGCACATAAATACCTGCGTGGAAAATTAAATATATCAAATGAACTTTATACAATGAAGAGTAAATTAACTATCGGAACAATAGCAACATGTCTGCTATTGCTTTCGTCATGCAAGAATGTGAACAAGCAGGTGACTCATGCAACGTTAACGCCTGCCCATACTTATGAAACGACCTTGGGAATGCCCATCTCTATGCAATATGCCGATCATGTGCTTGTGGTGGCAGACTTGCAGGGGACTGAGGGGATGGTTTATTTGTTGGATGCGCAGACAGGAAAGCCAATATCGCATGTCGCTCCTAAGGGAAATGGTAATGATGAAGTGGTAGAAGTGCCTATTGCCGAGGTGACAAAAGACCAAGGAAAAGAGAAAATACGTCTTTATGATTTGGTGAAGAAGAAACTGCTGGTGTACGACATGGCTGAGGCTTGCAAGGGCGGTAAGGTGACACCAGAAGTCATAAAGATGAAGTCTGACGGCAGGTATTATGGCGTCAACAGATTGGAAAAAGGTTATGCCGCATTGGGCTTGTTTGAAGACAAGAAATTTGAACTTCTGGATGACTCCTTGGCAACGGTGGCGCAGTATGGCGACTATCTCCAGCCGGTCACTCCCAATAAACAGAAAATGGTGAATGCTATGGCGAACTACGGACGTTCTGCCGTGTCGCCCGACAAGAGTTTGCTTGTCAACATCTCTTTTGCGGCAGGTGTAGTGAGGCTTTATGACGTGAAGGGAAATACACTGAAACACAAGAAGGATGCCGTGGTGAAACCGTTGAACTATAAAGTGAAAGGTGCTGACTATAAAAATCTGGAAGGCATGGGCTTCCTTGCGTTGGCTATCTCCGACAAGTATGTATATGCCCTCTATTCGGGTGAGAAGGAGGACTTCAAATCTCCGATGCCGATGGGCAGTCATGTCTACCGCTATGATTATGACGGTGAACTGGATGCAGTCTACGAATTGTCCAGTCCATCGTTTACACTTGCTGTGAGCGATGACGACAAACAACTGTATGCAATTACAGACCAAAAGGGATATTCCATCCTTGTCTATAATCTGAAATAGATTCTCATTTCATTCGAAAATATTTAAGTTATGAAGTGCTGATTCACAGCACTCCTTGTT
>CAVJZZ010000054.1:0-18900 GCA_963654295.1 Lachnospiraceae bacterium
CCTCTTTAGACTAGCCAAGATTTTTGCTTAATCCACACGCTTTTGCAGGTGACCCCGATATCCTACGTGCTGCTGACAAGGTGAAACGTCAGTACGACCTGCTGCACACGGCAAGTCTTTCACCCGTGGATGAAGACGATGCCCTCTTCCTGAAGACGGAATACAAGGTGGTGCGCATCCTGGCGCACAATATCCTCTATGTGGAGGGCATGTCGGAATACCTGCGCATTCATCTCGCCGCTGCATCCCAAACGGTTTCCGATGACAGGACCTCGGCAGTACCTTCCAAGCCTATCGTTGTGCTCTTCAGTATGAAGAAGATGGAAGAGCGTCTTGCCGACAAAGACTTCATGCGCATCCACAAGTCGTATATCGTCAACCTGCACCATATCGCAGAAATCCAGCGAGGGCACATCTTGCTCGACGATGGTATCGAGGTGCCTGTGGGCGACAGCTACCGTGATGCCCTCAATGCGTATGTGTCGGGGAAATTTCTGGGCAAGTAGGCAATATGTAGGGGAAAACTTTGCGTATGTCAAGTATTTTCCCGACATTTGCATACCTTACTCACACTTTCACGCAGCGCGAGGAAAGCTCCGTGCAAGAATAAACACACGAAATGGACAAGAACAGAATATTGGAAAAACTGGGCATCGAAGCCCTCAACCAGATGCAGCAAGACACGGCAGATGCTGTGCTTCACACAGACAAGGATGTGGTGATACTCTCGCCGACAGGCAGTGGAAAGACGCTTGCCTATATGTTGCCCCTCGTGGAGCGTTTGCACCCAGAGTCTGATGAAGTGCAGGCAGTGGTCATCGTCCCCGGACGCGAGTTGGCATTGCAGTCTGCCACCATTCTCCAGAACATGGGGTGCGGTCTGCGTGCCATGAGCCTTTATGGCGGTCGTCCGACGATGGACGAGCATCGCAAGTTGCGCCAGGTGAAACCGCAAGTGGTGTTTGCCACTCCTGGACGCATCAACGACCATCTTGACAAGGGTAACATCACGCCCGATGCGATAGAGTGGGTAGTGCTCGACGAGTTTGACAAATGTCTGGAGATGGGTTTCCGTGACGAGATGTCGCGACTGTTCGGCAAGCTGCTGAACGTGAAGCGGCGCATCTTGTTGTCTGCCACCGATACTGCCGACATTCCCCGCTTTGTCAACCTCAGCCGTACCACACGCATCAACTATCTCACCGCCGATGAGCAAGTGCCCGACCGCGTGACGATATATGAAGTGCATAGCGAAGAGAAAGACAAACTGTCCACCCTGTCACGTTTGTTGCGCCACTTGGGCGACCAAAGCAGCATCGTGTTCCTGAACTACCGCGACAGCGTGGAACGCACCGACAACTATCTGCGCGAGCAAGGTTTCGCCACCAGTTTCTTCCACGGAGGCATGGACCAGAAAGCCCGTGAGGACGCCCTCTACAAGTTCTCCAATGGCTCTGCCAACATCTTCGTCAGCACCGACCTCGCCTCACGCGGTCTTGACATCCCCGATATCGACAACATCATCCATTACCACTTGCCTCAAGGAGAAGACGGCTATGTGCATCGCGTGGGACGTACCGCCCGTTGGGAAGCCACAGGACGCACCTTCTTCGTGCTCGGTCCCGAAGAACACTTGCCCGACTATATCGAGTGTACACCCGAAGACTATGCCATACCCGCAGAACTTCCCCAACCCGCACAGCCCCGGATGGCCACTATATATATAGGTAAAGGAAAGAAAGACAAAATCAGCAAGGGCGACATCGTAGGATTTCTCTGCAAGAAGGGAGGACTCGGCAAGGAAGAAATCGGTCGTATCGACGTGAACGACCGCTATGCCTATGCCGCCATCTCAAGGGGAAAACTGAAGCAGGTGCTTCAGCAGACCGCGGGAGAAAAGATCAAAGGCATACGCACGGTGGTGGAACCTGTGAAATAGAAGTGCACTGACAATTTACAATCGAAACGGGCGGTTCTGTTAAAATTGTGTTCGTTTATTTGCTTAAATGAAATAAATATTGTAACTTCGCACCGAGAACAAGTAACAAGGCAATTAGTATAACTTAAATAATTAATCAGATGAAGAAGTACAATTTTAATGCAGGCCCTTCAATGCTTCCGCGCGAAGTGATTGAAAATACGGCCAAGCAGATTTTAGACTTCAACGGTAGCGGGCTCTCTCTGATGGAGATCAGTCACCGTGCCAAGGATTTCCAACCTGTAGTCGACGAAGCCGTCGCTCTCATCAAAGAGTTGCTCGGTGTGCCCGAAGGCTATTCCGTCATTTTCCTCGGAGGTGGTGCGTCCTTGCAGTTCTGTCAGGTGCCCTACAACTTCCTTGTCAACAAGGCCGCTTATCTGAATACGGGTACATGGGCGAAGAAAGCCATGAAAGAAGCCAAACTCTTCGGAGAGGTGGTGGAAGTGGCGTCGTCTGCCGATGCCAACTATACATTCATCCCCAAAGACTGGACATGTCCTGCCGACGCAGACTATCTGCACATCACAACCAACAATACCATTTATGGAACGGAAATCCGCAAGGATCTTGATGTGCCGGTGAGACTGATTGCCGACATGAGTTCTGATATCTTCAGCCGTCCGGTAGACGTGGCAAAATACGACTGTATCTATGCCGGTGCACAGAAGAACCTCGCCATGGCAGGTGTCACTGTGATCATCGTTAAAGACGATGCGCTGGGCAAGGCACCCCGTCAGATACCCACGATGCTCGACTACCGCACACACGTGGAAAAGGGCAGCATGTTCAATACACCGCCAGTAGTGCCTATCTATTCAGCTCTCGAAAACCTGCGCTGGTTGAAGAAGAACGGTGGTGTTGAGGCTATGGACAAGCGTGCACACGAGCGTGCCGACATGCTCTATGCCGAGATAGACCGCAACAAACTCTTCCGCGGCACTGTGAAGGAGGAAGACCGTTCGGTGATGAACATCTGTTTCGTGATGAACGACGAATACAAAGAACTCGAAAAGCCGTTCCTCGACTATGCCGTTGGCCAGGGAATGGTGGGCATCAAGGGTCACCGCAGCGTGGGCGGATTCCGCGCCAGCTGCTACAACGCACAGACCATTGAAGGCGTGCAGGCACTTATCCAGTGCATGAAAGACTTCGAAGCCAATCATTAACAATACATATTCGGCGGAAGAGCTGACCGGCAACTGCTGTCGTGGTCAGCTTTTCCGCTTTTCTTTTTATCACCGCAAACCTGTTTTATTAAAATCGATAACATGAAAGTACTCGTAGCAACAGAAAAGCCTTTTGCCGCAGCCGCAGTGAAAGGTATCAAGGAAGAAATAGAAGCAGCAGGCAACGAACTCGCCCTGCTTGAGAAATATACAGACAAGGCACAGCTGCTTGATGCCGTAAAGGATGCCGATGCCATGATTGTGCGCTCGGACAAGGTTACACCTGAAGTGCTTGATGCTGCCGGACAACTGAAAATCGTTGTTCGCGCCGGTGCCGGTTATGACAGCATCGACACGGCATATGCCAAGGAAAAAGGCATAGTGGTGGAGAACACACCGGGACAGAATGCCAATGCCGTTGCCGAACTCGTGTTCGGACTGCTGGTCTATGCCGTACGCAATTTCTATACGGGCAAGGCAGGCACGGAACTGAAGGGCAAGAAACTGGGTATTCTCGCCTTTGGAAACGTGGGACGCAACGTGGCACGTGTTGCCAAGGGATTCGGTATGGACGTATATGCTTACGATGCCTTCTGTCCAGCCACTGCCATTGAGGAGGCAGGCGTGCATGCAGCTGCCAGCCAGGAAGCGCTCTTCGAGGATTGCGACATCGTCAGTCTGCACATTCCGGCTACCCCCGAAACCAAGCAGAGCATCAACTACGCATTGGTGAACAAGATGAAGAAGGGCGGCATTCTGATCAATACAGCCCGCAAGGAAGTGATCAACGAGCCTGAACTGCTCAAGCTTCTTGCTGACCGAGAAGACCTCAAATACATCACCGACATCAAACCGGATGCCGACGCCGACTTCCAGCAGTTTGAAGGCCGTTATTTCAGCACCCCGAAGAAGATGGGCGCACAGACGGCAGAGGCAAACACCAATGCCGGCATTGCCGCTGCAAAGCAGATCAACGCCTTCTTCAAGGACGGATGCACCAAGTATCAAGTGAACAAATAACATCAGCTTATGGCTACCATCAAACCTTTCAAGGGACTCCGACCACCATGCGACCTTGTGGAGCGTGTGGAGTCACGTCCTTATGATGTGCTCAATTCGGAAGAAGCACGGGCAGAAGCCGGCGACAACGAGATGAGCCTTTATCACATCATCAAGCCGGAAATCGACTTTGAACCAGGTACCAGCGAATACGACCCTCGTGTATATCAGCAGGCTGCCGACAACTTCAGGAAATTCCAGGAGAAGGGGTGGCTCGTGCAAGATGACAAGGAACAGTATTACATCTATGCCCAGACCATGAACGGCAAGACACAATACGGACTGGTGGTCGGCGCATACGTGGAAGACTATCTGAACGGTGTCATCAAGAAGCACGAACTGACACGTCGCGACAAGGAGGAAGACCGCATGAAACATGTGCGCGTGTGTGATGCCAACATCGAGCCTGTCTTCTTTGCCTATCCAGACAACAGCGTGCTCAACGCTTTGATAGAGCGTTATGCCGTCACTGCGCCTGTCTATGACTTCATTGCACCGATTGACGGTTTCCGCCATCAGTTCTGGATCATATCAGACGACCAGGATATCGCCATGGTGACAGAAGAGTTCCGCAAGATGCCGGCTCTCTATATCGCAGACGGTCACCATCGTAGTGCCGCAGCGGCATTGGTGGGTGCAGAGAAGGCGAAGCAGAATCCCAACCACACAGGCAAAGAGGAATACAACTATTTCATGGCGGTGTGTTTCCAGGCTTCCCAGCTGACCATTCTTGACTACAACCGTGTGGTGAAAGACTTGAACGGGATGACTTCCGAAGCTTTCCTCAAGGCATTGGAGCAGAATTTCAGTGTGACATGTAAGGGTTCTGATGAATACAAACCCAGTCATTTGCATGAATTCTCGCTGTATCTCGACGGCATGTGGTATAGCCTGGAAGCCAAAGAGGGCACTTATGACGACAAAGACCCGATCGGTGTGCTCGACGTGGACATATCAAGCCGGCTGATTCTTGACCAGTTGCTTGGCATCAAAGACCTGCGCTCGGACAAGCGCATCGACTTCGTAGGCGGACTTCGTGGTCTCGGAGAACTGAAACGTCGTGTGGACAGCGGCGAGATGCGCATGGCTTTGGCTCTCTATCCAGTGACCATGCAGCAGATTATGGACATTGCCGACAGTGGGAAAATCATGCCTCCGAAGGCTACATGGTTTGAACCGAAGCTCCGTTCTGGGCTTATCATTCACAAGTTAAGCTAAATGATTGACGAATATACGACGATAACAAACAAAATAGGCGAGGGAACTTACTCTGAAAAGCGGAGTAAGTTCCTCGCTTTTTCTCATCATGTGGAGTCGCTCGACGAGGTGAAGGACATCGTGGCTGCCTACCGCAAGAAATATTATGATGCCCGCCATGTGTGCTATGCCTATATGCTGGGACCTGACCGCACAGACTTCCGTGCCAACGACGACGGAGAGCCGAGCAGTACGGCAGGCAAGCCCATCCTCGGACAAATCAACAGCAACGGACTCACGGACATACTCATTGTTGTGGTGCGCTACTATGGAGGTGTCAACCTCGGTACGGGCGGACTCATTGTGGCATATAAGGCTGCCGCTGCCGCTGCGATTGAAGATTCAGAGACAGACATCCGTCAAGTGGAAGAACTGGTGAAGTATGACTTCCCGTATGTGATGATGAACGATGTGATGCGCGTGGTCAAGGAAATGCAGCCGCGCATTGTCAAACAGGAATATGACAACACTTGTTCCATCACCCTCTCAATCCGTAAATCGGAAGCGGAAACCTTGCGCGGCAGGCTTGGCAAACTGTCGTTTGAATAGTATTATCATCAAGAGAACCCATACGAAAAAGACTCGCAACGCAGACTGTTATTGTCCTGTGTTGCGAGTCTTTTTCGTTTGATGTAGCGTCGAGCGCTTGTTACTGACCGATGATGTCTTTGGCACGTTCAAGTGCCACCTTGATGTGCGGACAGATGTTCTTTTCTCCCACCAACGTGTAGAAGCTGGCATGTTGCAGCGTTTGGTGAACTTTCGGGTTCACGCCTGAGAGCACAATCTGTATGCCTTCTTTCTTGCTCATTAAGCAGAGGTTGGTCAGGTTGTGTATGCCGGTTGAGTCTACGAACGGCACCTTACGCATACGGATGATGCGCACCTGTGGGCGGTCGCCGAAGCTTGCCATGATTTCCTCGAAGCGGTTTCCGGCACCGAAGAAATAAGGACCATTGATTTCATACACCTCAACCCCCTTGGGGATGATCAGGTGTTCATCGTTGGCATGGCTGATGCCACTCTCGTCTTCTGTAACAATCTCGTCCATGATCACCTTCACGTCGGTTGTTTCTGCCATACGCTTCATGAACAGCAGACAGGCGATGAGCAAGCCCACTTCAATGGCGATGGTGAGGTCGAAGAGTATGGTGAGGAAGAACGTAATGAGCAATACGGTCACGTCGCTCTTGGGATTCTTTGTCAGTGCAAGGAACGAACGCCATCCCGACATGCCGTAGCTCACCACCACCAGCACACCTGCCAGACATGCCATCGGTATGTATTTGGCGAGGGGCATGAGGAAGAGGAAGATGAGCAAGAGAACCACAGCGTGAATGATGCCCGAGATGGGCGTGCGGCCACCGTTGTTGATATTGGTCATCGTGCGGGCGATGGCACCAGTGGCAGGGATACCGCCGAACAGGGGTGATGCGATGTTGGCAAGTCCCTG
The DNA here is from genome assembly GCA_963654295.1 of Lachnospiraceae bacterium. Lineage (GTDB taxonomy): Bacteria > Bacteroidota > Bacteroidia > Bacteroidales > Bacteroidaceae > Prevotella. The sequence goes on from CAVJZZ010000054.1 coordinate 6,917, forward strand.
TCCGATGAGTTCTGTATTGGAATCGTGATGGTCGCCGATTACACCGTCGGCTACCGTGGCAGAGAGCAGCGACTCGATAGCACCGAGGATGGCGATGGTGAAGGCGGGCGATATGAGGTTCTTGATCGTATCCCAGTTCATGCCCGGCACGGTGGCGGCAGGCAGTTGACTGCTGATGGTGAAGCGGTCGCCGATGGTCTCGATGCCTGTGGCACCACAATATTCTTCCAGTCCGAGTGCTGCGAGCGTCATGACAATGATGGCGATGAGCGAGCCGGGGATACGTTTGCTGAACTTGGGTGTAATCACAATGATGGCTACGCTCAGGATGCCGATGAGTGCACTCCACGGGTCAATGGTATGGAAATCTTGCACATAGGCGCCCCACTTCTCGATGAAGTCGGAGGGTACAGTCTCCATTTGCAATCCGAACAGGTCTTTAATCTGTGTGGTGAAGATGGTCACTGCGATACCGCTGGTGAAGCCGACCACGATGGGATAGGGGATGTATTTGATGATGGTGCCCAGATGGAGCAGTCCGAAGAGGATGAGGAAAACGCCTGCCATGAGGGTGGCAATGGTGAGTCCCTCCATGCCATACTGCTGGATGATGCCATAGATGATGACGATGAAAGCTCCCGTAGGGCCACCGATTTGCACCTTGCTACCTCCGAACATGGAGATGATGAAACCTGCCACGATGGCGGTGATGATACCCTTTTCGGGAGTCACGCCCGAGGCGATACCGAAGGCAATGGCAAGGGGCAGAGCCACGATGCCGACGATGATGCCTGCCATAAGGTCTTGCATGAACGTCTTGCGGTCGTAGTGTCGTAGTGTTGCGAACAGTCGCGGTGAGAATGTCATTGAAACTAAAATGGTTAAGAATTAGAAATTATCAGTGTGGGCTGCACAGAATGGTGCAGACACGGTCTTGAAACTGTGTGCCGTTTTTGCGGTGCATCAAGCCCTGGTTGATGATGGAGAAGGCGAGATGGTGACCGTTTGAGGCTGTGCAGTAGCCGGCAAGTGAACTGATGCCGGTCAGGGTGCCAGTCTTGGCGTGCACATTACCGCTCGTGAACGAATTGCGCATGCGCTTCTTGAGCGTGCCGTCAACACCTGCAATGGGCAAGGCAGGATATAGGTGCACATAGATATTGTTGTTGCGGTAGGCATGGCGCAACATCATCACTTCGAGTTCGGCTGACACATAATTATATAGTGAAAGTCCCGAACCGTCGGCAAAGCGATAGCGGGCAGGGTCGAGTCCCAGCTTTCGCACCAACTCGTTGATGACGCTGCGGGCGTTCTTTGCCGAAGCGGGACGGTTGCCTGTAGAAGCTGCCGTGTGGTAGAACATCGACTCTGCATAGAGGTTGTCGCTCTCTTTGAGCATGCGCATGAGTATCTGGTCGAGCGTATGGAAACGGCTGCACACATTGTAGGCTTCATAAGGAGCCGTGCCCGTATAACTGCACGCCGACACCACAATGCTGTCTTGGCGCAGACGGCGCTGGAAGCGGTCCATAAATTCATCCTTGCGTGAGATGAGCAGCGGCGAGAGCACCGGGTTCTTGTCATCCCAGCACCAGCCTTCTCCCAACCGGTCGGCATCCTTCATGCTCGTGTCGGCAAAGAGGGTGCCGCGAATGGTGTCTACGCCCATTTCCTTTAAGCTGGAAACGAAAGCACCCAGATCATCATTGTTGAAACGGGGGTCGAAGCCGCCTATGCAATAGACAGCACCTGTGAGCGTATGGTTCTCTATCTTCCCGGTGTATTTCAGGTCTGTCTTGAATTGGTAGGAACCGCCGAGCTTGTCAATGGCAGTGACGGCAGTGATGACTTTCATGGTAGAGGCAGGGCGCATGGTCTGTCGCTCGTTGTGTGCGAATATCACGGAGTCGGCATCGAGGTCATAGACCATCATTCCCACTTGCGAGGTTTTGAACATGTCGCTGTCGAGCAGTCTGCCGATCTTTACAGCCACCGCCTTGTCCCATGGCAGCTTGTTGAGCGTGCTGTCTGTGGCAATCGAATCGGCTGCCAGCACATCAAGGTCGGTATCGTTGTCATTGTCGTCATCCTCGATAATCGTTTTGTTAGCGTCAACGGGTGTGGCGTTTACCTGTGCCTTTATGGGCGAAGCGTTCAGAATTCCGAGAATCATACTTACGGTTACAATCGCCCGCAGGCTGATTCTGTCAAACAAAATCGTTCTCATAATTAGGTGCAAAATTACAAATAATTATCCGAACACACTTCGTAAGGCAAGAAATTCTGTGGAAAATTGGCTGATTGTTTCATTTTTACTTCAATTTGTATTAACTTTGTACACGCTAAGCGTGGTGAACGCTTACCGATATTCAACTAATAATAAATGGTATTCAAATACGATTTCCTCATTATCGGTGCCGGAGTGGCCGGAATGAGCTATGCCCTGAAGATAGCCAGGGCGCACAAGGGCAAGATTTGCCTCATCTGCAAGACCTCGTTTGACGAGGCTAACACTTCTTTCGCCCAGGGTGGTGTCGCTTCTGTGACCAACCTTGAGGTAGACAATTTCGAGAAACACATTCAAGACACGATGATAGCCGGCGACTATATCAGTGATCCGGCAGCTGTTGAGCAGGTGGTGAAGAATGCTCCCGCACAAATCAAGGAAATGGTGGAGTGGGGCGTCAACTTCGACAAGCAGCAAGACGGACAGTTTGACCTTCACCGTGAGGGCGGACATTCCGAGTTCCGCATCTTGCACCACGCAGACGACACTGGTGCAGAAATCCAGCGCGGATTGATGGAAGCCGTTCGCAACAATCCGGATATCGAGGTGAAGGAAAACCATTTTGCCGTGGAGATTATCACCCAGCATCATTTGGGCATTGAGGTGACACGCCGCACACCCGACATCGAATGTTATGGCGCTTATGTGCTCAATCCAGAAACGGAGAAAGTGGACACCTATTTAAGTAAGGTGACGCTGATGTGTACAGGCGGTTGCGGCGCTGTGTACCAGACCACGACCAATCCGGTGATCGCAACAGGCGACGGTGAAGCGATGGTCTATCGTGCCAAGGGTGAAGTGAAGGACATGGAGTTTGTGCAGTTCCATCCCACGGCGCTCTATCATCCGGGCGAGACCCATCCCGCATTTCTCATCACCGAAGCCATGCGTGGCTATGGAGGTATCCTTCGTCTGCCTAACGGGGAGTCGTTCATGGAGAAGTATGACAAACGCCTCTCGTTGGCACCGCGCGACATCGTGGCACGGGCTATCGACAAGGAAATGAAGATACACGGACTTGACCATGTGTGCCTCGATGTGACTCATAAGAACGCCGAGGAAACCAAGCGCCATTTCCCCAACATCTACCACAAATGCCTCTCTATAGGCATCGACATCACCAAGGAGTATATCCCGGTGCGTCCGGCTGCACATTATATGTGTGGTGGTATCAAGGTTGACTTGAACGGTGAGTCGTCGATTCATCGGCTCTATGCCATCGGCGAGTGTTCGTGCACGGGATTGCATGGAGGCAACCGACTCGCTTCCAATTCGCTCATCGAGGCGGTGGTCTATGCCGATGCTGCTGCCAAGCATTGTCTTGACGTAGTGGACGGCTATGAATTTAATGAACATGTGCCGGAATGGAACGATGAGGGCACGATGACCAATGAAGAGAAGGTGCTGATCACCCAGAGCGTCAAAGAGGTGAACGAGTGTATGAGCAACTATGTGGGCATTGTGCGCAGTGACCTTCGCTTGAAACGTGCCTGGGACCGTCTCGACTTGCTCTACGAAGAGACAGAAGCGCTCTTCAAGCGCGTGAAGGCAAGCAAGGATATTTGCGAGTTGCGCAACATGATCAATGTGGGATACCTGATCACCCGACAGGCAATAGAACGTAAGGAATGTAGAGGATTGCACTATACGATAGACTATCCCGTGCATGCTTACGACAAGATATAATTTTTTTCATCGAGTGCTTGTCTGTGAAGATGGGCACTATTTAAAAATATTTTGTAATAAAGGTTTTGCCCTTGCTGTACTGTGAAGAACGGCAGGGCTTTTTCTTTTTGAAACTGTAGCATGTTAAACTTAAACCATAGATAGATGATGAATATGAAAAGACTCATGCTTTTCACTGTGGCTGCGCTGCTTGGTATCGGTGGAGTCTCGGCGCAAAGTAACAAATTTGATCCCGAGGAGATGGAAACGCAACTCAATGCCATGGCAGACTCGCTGACAGCTCATCTGAAACCATGGACGGTGCCCGCCCGTGATTTCGACATACGTAAGTATGGCGCCAAGGCTGACGGGAAGCGAATCAACACACGCGCCATTCAGCGTGCCGTGGATGCTTGCGCCAAGGCTGGCGGTGGTCGCGTGATTGTCAAAGGTGGTGATTATGTGACGGGCACGATTGTACTCAAGTCGGGCGTGATGCTTCATGTGGAGAAAGGTGCGCGCCTGTTGGGTAGCACATCGCTCCGTGACTATCCCGACCATGTGGAGGCGCTTCATAGCGTCTGCCGTGACGTGCACCGTTATCGCATCTCGCTCATCTATGCCGAACGTGCAGATCGTGTGGGCATCAGTGGCGAGGGAGAAATATGGTTCCGTGGCAACCGTCAGAACTTCCCTGGTCCGGAAACGGTCAGCGAAATCGAAGGTCGTCCTTTCGGCATCCGTATGATAGAATGTAGGAATGTGGTGGTGCGCGACATTCATTTGCGTGATGCGGCAGCATGGATGCAATGCTATCTGGTCTGCGAGAACCTCATCTTCGACGGTATGCGTGTGACCAATCAGGTGAACTATAACAATGACGGCTGCGATCTTGACGGTTGCCGCAATGTCATCGTCCGCCATTGCACCATCAACTCTCATGATGATGCCCTTTGTCTGAAGACGGCGAGCGGACGTGCCAATGAGAATTTCCTGGTGGAAGACAATACCTTCCACACCCATTGCAATGCGTTCAAGTTTGGAACCGACTCTCAGGGTGCCTACCGACGCATTGTGGGCAGAAGACTCACGTTGGGTGCCACGCCTGAGGGCGAAGCTTCGTTCAAGGGACTGCATGAGTGCAGCACGGGTGTCACACTTGCCACGACCGATGGCGGTGATGTGAGTGATGTGCTGCTTACCGATCTCAACATTTCGGGTGCACGTTCGCCCATCTATCTCGGTGTGGGCAATCGTGGACGTCGGTGGCAGTCTGTGATGGAGCATCCTGGAAGTCTGCACCGTATCGTCATTCGCGGTGTCAAGGGGTCAGACTGCCGTAGGCAAGGTTCCTTCATCAATGGCGTGGAAGGATTTCGCGTGAGCGATGTCCTGCTCAAAGACATACATCTGTCCTCTGTAGGCGGCGGAACAAGGACGATGGCTGAGGCTCCCGTAGAGGAAAAGCCAGGAGGTTATCCCGATGCGCAGGAATGGTCGCGCGAGGGTCTTCCTTCCTATGGCTTCTATGTGCGCCACGCTGAACGTATCACCTTTGATGATGTGGTCGTTACTCCCACCACCAAAGATGAACGTCCCTGTGTGCGTATCGCGCAGGATTGCGAAGACATCAATTTCGGGAAGACGAACTGAGTGCGGGTCGTCCTATAGTCTTCAGTGTAAATCGGTGGGTAAGGGTATTGACATGAACCAGTCTTGAAGTACGCTGGCATATTGTGCCTGTGAGTCGCTCACGAGCAGAAGAACCCGTCTGCCGTCTTGTAGGGTGGGACCCAGGCACATGCCTTCATAGTTGGCGATGCTTCTGTTGAACAGTCCCAAACGTGTGGTCCATGAGGTGAGCAGCGTCTTGGACAGTACTTTTGCATCGTCTGCCATCGGTGCCTCGGAGAGCAGCCGTGCTTCTTCATCGGCTGATGGATTCACCAAATAGAGTTTGCACTGCACGAATGCTCCGATCTTGATCTTCGGCACATAGAATTCACGCTCCAGTACGAGGATGCGTCCGTCGTCAAGTGCGCACAGCTCGCTCACACCCATGGCATAGTTGGATGCTTCATGGTGCGCTGCAGGACGGTCCATACGGTAAGCCCATTGTCCCACTTCTTTCAGACTGTCGTCGAAGGCTTGCAGGCGCAAGCGGTTTTCCACGCCATTGGTCGATGAGGCAGCCGTTCCGTCTATCGGCAGGGTGCTCTCAGTGACGGTCCAATATCTTCGGGTACTGTCGTTATAGGTGAGCGACTCATAACCGTAGTTGCCTGCACTTTTCCGCATGGCGTCAGAAAGTGGCAAGCGGCGCCCGGTGAGCGTGCCGTCCAACTGATACTCACGCACCTCGTTGTCACCCTCACCGCTCATCCACACGCGTTGCGTATGCCGGTTGTAGGCAATGCCCTCGCCGTCGCGTGACGCAAGTGATGATGCATGGAAATCCCCCCGTCGTGCGCTCGTGATTTGTCCTGACACGGAGTCTACCTTTATATAAAAGGTGTAGAAGCCGTCTGTGGGCGACTTGTCGTCTACCACTACATAGGTGCTGTCGCCCAACCAGGCAATGCCGCTGTAGTTTCCTGCCGGCACTGTCTGCGGAAACGAGCGAGCCTCTTGAGCCGCACCACTGATGCAGGTCAAGAGGCTCCATATCGTAGCCAATAATGTTTTGCGCATGTTATGCTTCAGCTTCTGTTTCTTCTTCGGGCTCCGGCTTGTGGTCCTGAATGAAGGTCTGCAACATCTGCAAAGCCTTGCTTGTGGCAATGGCCAGGTTGATGTCGCGGCCGTAATCCTGTTCCAGCTTTATCGTCACCACTTCGTCAGCACTGCCGCAGGCAATCCAAATGGTGCCTACCGGTATCTCTTTGGTGCCGCCCGTAGGACCTGCTGTGCCTGTGGATGCCACTGCATAGTCTACACCGAGCGTCTTGATGGCTCCTTTCACCATGGCTACAGCCACTTCTTCGCAAACGGCTGTTTTCTCTTCCAGCAACTGGTGGTCTACGCCAAGCAAGTTTTCCTTCACTTCATTGGTGTACGACACAATGCCGCCCTTGAAGTAGCTTGATGCGCCAGGAGTGGAGATAATGGCCTCTGCGATGCGGCCGCCAGTGCAACTCTCTGCCGAACCTACGGTCTTGCCCGTGTCGTAGAGTCCTCGTGCTATCTCTCTGCTTAATACTTTCTTTTCAAATTCCATTGTTTTATCTGTTATTACTGAAATGTCACTTTGCTGAATGCAGGTTTGTCGATGCTGCAGAAGTCCTTGTCCTTATACTTATACGTACCTACGATGCCGATCATGGCGGCGTTGTCGGTGGTATAGCTGAACTTGGGGATGTAGATGGTCCATCCGTATTTTGCCGCATGTTCACGGAAGGCATTGCGCAGTCCGTTGTTGGCAGACACGCCTCCCGCTACTGCCACATGCTTGATGCCTGTCTGCTTCACCGCCATGCGCAACTTCTTCATCAGGATGTCGACAATGGTGAATTCGAGGCTGGCAGCAAGGTCTTCCTTGTGGTGCTCCACAAAGTCGGGATCTGTTTCCACCCACTTGCGCAGGCTATAGAGGAAGGAGGTCTTCAGACCGCTGAAACTATAGTCCATGCCGGGAATATGTGGTTCTGCAAATTTATAGGCGTGTGGATTGCCTTGGCGTGCGAGCTTGTCGATAATTGGACCGCCGGGATAGCCCAGTCCCATCACCTTGGAGCATTTGTCGATGGCTTCTCCTGCTGCATCGTCAATGGTCTGTCCGAGCACCTGCATGTCGTTATAGGCGTTCACCTTGACAATCTGCGAGTTGCCTCCGCTCACCAGCAGACAGAGAAACGGGAACGGTGGTTGTGAATGGTCGTCTTCACTCTCGCGAATGAAATGTGCCATCACATGTCCTTGCAGGTGGTTCACGTCGATCAGTGGAATGTTGAGCGAACGGGCAAAACCTTTGGCAAAGCTGACGCCTACCAGCAGTGAACCCATCAAGCCTGGTCCGCGCGTGAATGCCACAGCCGAGAGTTGTTCTTTGGTGATGCCTGCCCGTTTGATGGCTTGGTCTACCACGGGCACCACGTTCTGCTGATGTGCTCTCGAAGCCAACTCGGGCACCACGCCTCCGTAGGCTTTGTGCACGTCTTGTGATGCCGTCACGTTGCTCAGCAACACACCGTTGTGCAATACTGCCGCAGACGTGTCGTCGCAACTGCTTTCTATACCTAATATATAAATATCGTCCATAGAAGTTCGTGTTATTCTGTCAGGATTTCCACGCCGTGCTCAGTCATCACATAGGTGTGTTCCCATTGTGCGCTGGGCAGTCCGTCGCTGGTGATAATCTCCCATTCATACTTGTCGTCGGCATTCAGATACACATGCCAGTCGCCGCCCATATTGATCATCGGCTCGATGGTGAAGACCATGCCGGGCACGATGAGCATTCCCGTGCCTTTATGTCCGTAGTGTACCACGTCGGGTTGCTCGTGGAACTTGAGTCCCACACCGTGACCGCAGAGGTCGCGCACCACGCCATAGCCGTATTTCTCGGCGTGCTTCTGTATGGCGTGACCTATATCACCCACAAAGCAGTAGGGCTTGGCAGCCTCAGCACCAATCTCCATACACTCCTTTGCCACTCTGACCAGTTGTTCCACCTTCGGGTCCACCTTGCCGATCATGAACATGCGCGAAGCGTCGGCATAGTATCCGTCGAGGATGGTGGTGAAGTCTACATTGACAATATCTCCTTCCTCCAGCACGTCTTCTTCCTTGGGGATGCCGTGGCACACGATGTCGTTGATGCTCGTGCACACGCTCTTCGGGAAGCCCTCGTAGCCCAGGCAAGCCGGTGTAGCACCGTGCGAGGTGCAATAATCATAGCATATCTTGTCTATTTCGAGCGTATTCATTCCGGCGTGTATGTGCTTGGCCACTTCGTCAAGCACTCCTGTGTTCACCACGCCACTCTTGCGGATACCCTCTATTTGTTCTGGAGTTTTAATCAAATCTCGTGACGGCACTTCCTTGCCTTTGCTTTCCCAATACATCACCTTCTTGTCCAATTCGGTGAGTTCCTGACCGGGAATAGCATGCCAAACTTTTTTCTTGAGTCTCATATCTTAAGATATTTACAATTGCAAAGGTAGTGCAAAATTCTGAGTAAGCGAAGAGAATAAAGGGTTATTTCGTGTGTGGCGCTTTGCAAACGTCGCAATATCTCTTATTCATGGGTGGCGAGCCACCACTCCGTTTCCAGTTTGTCTTCCTTGATGGCTCCGTTCAGACTGGGATCTGAGCATGTGATGCCCGAATAGCTGTTGATGCGGAATTTCGGGCTTGGAAAACCGCCGTAGACGTAATATTCGGGTGTGTTCACTGCGTAGGGCACCAACAGGTCGAGGGCTTGGTTGGCTTGCTCCAGCAGGCTGGTGTTGTCTTTGCACCGCTTGGCTATATAGTCGCCCAAGTCGAAGAATACGGCATGGCGGTAGCCGTCGAAGCGTTGCACCTCTGCCACTTCGCTTTCGGTGAGTTCTTCGGTCTGGCTGTTCACTTGCTTCATCACGCCGGCAAAGGATTCCAATTGGTCGCAGTCGATGAGCGACAGGGTGCCGTAGGGGAAGGAGTATTGTTTATAGAAGGTGCCGAATGCCTCGATAGCCTTTTCGTAGTCGGGCGTGTCGAGCAGGTATTGGAACATCGTCTGGTAGGGCAGTCCCACGCCCATGATCTCACACGTGGAAGCAATCAGCTTGTGTGTACAAGAGCGCAGTTCGTAGGCTGTTTCTACGTTTGCCATATAGCAGTCGTCAAACACGAGATACTTTAACTTCTCGATGCCTGCGGCAGCCAGTCCTTTTGCCAGCTCGATGTTCTCCATCTGGAATTTCTCGCTGTTGCCACCGAAGGTGCGTGTGGAAAGGTATTTCATGCTGTTCTTGTGTATCCATCCGATGGCGTGGCATCCGATAATCATGGCATAGTCGTCGGCAAGAGCTTGCGCTTTGACCATTGTTGCCAGCGATTCGATGAGCTTGCTCGACGTGAAGTCAAGTTCGCGGTTGGCAAAGGTCTTCAGCGTGTCGGTCACGGTGGTGTCTCGCAAGTGGCTGTAGTGATACTGCAGGAGGTGTGATTTGTTTTCGTCTTCACTGATGAAGACGATCACCTTGTCGTTGCCCATGCCCTTGTTCGTTTTGATGACATTCCTTATGGCGGTGAGGTTGCCCTGCAGTTCTTCTGTCAGTTCGTTATCGTATCCCGTATAGGGCATATATATAAATATGGTGGTCTCTGCCGTGTCTGGCTCAACAATGTCTATGGGTTCAGGTTTGGGTGTGGGGTCGTCTTCGTTGTTGCTGCAACTGCATACGAACAACAATGGAAGGAGGAGGAACCACGTGAATAGCTTGCTTTTTGTCATGTCGGTGATGGAATAAGTAGGGGTGTTTTGACGGATAAAAAACAGATGACGAATAGACAAGTCGTGCGGAAAGTTCCGTATCGCTTGTTTATCCGTCATCTGTGTATGCGTGTTTATTTCTGTTTCTTGAGTTCTGCGATCGACTCTTTGAGGGCGGCAATCTTCTCCTCCGAGTCGCTTTGCTTCTTGCGCTCCAGAGCTACGACAGCTTCAGGGGCGTGAGCCACAAACTTCTCGTTGGCGAGTTTTTTCATCACGCCGGCGAGGAAACCTTCGAGGTGCTTGAGCTGTGCTTCCTGCTTCTCGATTTCTGCATCCACATCGATCAGTGCACCGAGGGGCACACAGAATTCGTCGGTGCCTACCATGAACTGTGCCGAACCGGCGGGCTTTTCTTCTGCCACACAGAAGCTCTTCAGGTTTGCCATCTTGGCGATGACGGCGTCAAACTGCTTGTAGTCATCCTTGCCGATCACCAGCAGGTCGAGGGCCTCTTTCTGGGCGATGTTCTTCTGGTTGCGCACGGTGCGCACGTTGCCGACGATTTCCTTCACGTTTTCAATGGCAGCCACGAGCTGCTCGTCTGCCTGTGCAGGTGCGGCGATCTCAAGTTTCTCGCGCATGATGCTTTCGCCTTCCTTGCGGTCGTAGAGGTGCTGCCACAGTTCTTCGGTGATGAACGGCATGAACGGGTGCAGCATCTTGAGCAGCAAGTCGAAGAAATGGAGGGTGGCATCATAGCTCTGGCGGTCAATAGGCGAACCGTAGGCAGGCTTCACCATCTCCAGATACCAGCTGGAGAACTCGTCCCAGAACAGACGGTATACAGCCATCAGTGCTTCCGAGATGCGGTACTTCTTGAAGAGGTCGTCCACCTCTGCATTCACGGTCTTCAGTTTGGCGTTGAACCATTCGACGGCTGTCTTGCATGCTTCGGGCTGTTCACCGTCTGCCACCTGCCAGCCCTTCACCAGTCTGAAGGCGTTCCATATCTTGTTGTTGAAGTTTCGTCCTTGTTCACAGAGGCTCTCGTCGAAGAGGATGTCGTTGCCGGCAGGAGCCGAGAGCATCATGCCCATACGCACGCCGTCGGCACCAAACTTGTCGATCAGCATGATGGGGTCAGGCGAGTTGCCGAGGCTCTTCGACATCTTTCTGCCGAGTTTGTCGCGAACGATACCTGTGAAATACACGTGCTTGAACGGCATCTTGCCACGGTATTCGTAGCCAGCCATGATCATGCGTGCCACCCAGAAGAAGATGATGTCCGGACCGGTCACGAGGTCGCTGGTGGGGTAGTAGTAGTTGATTTCCTCGTTGTCGGGGTTGTTCACGCCGTCGAACACAGAGATCGGCCACAGCCATGATGAGAACCAGGTGTCGAGACAGTCGCTGTCTTGCTCCAGGTCTTCAGCCTTCAAGTTGGCGTTCTGCTTCTGTGCTTCTGCGAGCGCCTTGTCAGCCGACTCTGCCACCACATAACTGCGCTTGCCGTCGGCAGTCTGGAAGTAGTAGGCTGGGATGCGGTGTCCCCACCACAGCTGGCGGCTGATGCACCAGTCCTTGATGTTTTCGAGCCAGTGGCGGTAGGTG
>CAVJZZ010000055.1:0-18502 GCA_963654295.1 Lachnospiraceae bacterium
ACAACCATAAAAGCAATTCTTTCCTAACGATGTAATACCGTTGGGTAAGGTTATGCTTGTAAGACTGCTACAGTGAATAAAGCAAGCAACTCCCCAAGACGTGATGCTGTTGGGTAAGGTTATGCTTGTCAGGCTACTACACCTACCGAAGCAAGCATCTCCTAAAGATGTGATGCTGCTTGGTAAGGTTATGCTTGTCAAGCTGCTGCAACCATCAAAGCAAGAATTTCCTAAAGATGTGATGCTGTTGGGTAAAGCTATGCTTGTCAAGCTGCTGCAACCTTTAAAGCAATAACTTCCCAAAGATGTAATGCTGTTTGGCAAGGTTATGCTTGTCAAGCTGCTGCAACCATCAAAGCAAGAATTTCCTAAAGATGTGATGCTGTTGGGTAAAGCTATGCTTGTCAAGCTGCTGCAACCTTTAAAGCAATAACTTCCCAAAGATGTAATGCTGTTTGGCAAGGTTATGCTTGTCAAGCTGCTGCAGCCAGAAAAACAATATTCTTCTAAAGACGTGATGCTGTTTGGCAAGGTTATGCTTGTCAGGCTGCTGCAGCCATAAAAGCAACCCCCTTCCAATGATGTGATACTGTTTGGCAAAGTTATGTTTGTAAGGTTGCTGCAGTCGTGAAAGCATTCTTTACTCAAAGATGTAATGCCGTTTGGTAGGGTTATGTTCTTCAGACTTTTGCAACCATAAAAGCAATCGTCTCCCAAAGATGTGATGCTGTTTGGCAAGGTTATACTTGTTAGTTTGTTGCAACCAGAGAAGCACCAGCTTCCTAAAGATGTGATGCCGTTTGGCAAGGTTATGCTTGTCAAGCTGCTGCAACTAGAGAAGCATTGAAAGCCCAACGACGTGATGTTGCTTGGCAAGGTTATGCTTGTCAAGCTGCTGCAACCTAGAAAGCAATCTTTACTCAAAGATGTAATGCCGTTTGGTAGGGTTATGTTCTTCAGACTTTTGCAACCATAAAAGCAATCGTCTCCCAAAGATGTGATGCTGTTTGGCAAGGTTATGCTTGTTAGTTTGTTGCAACCAGAGAAGCAAGAACCTCCCAAAGATGTGATGTCGTTTGGTAAGGTTATGTTCTTCAGACTTTTGCAATCTTTAAAGCAATCGTCTCCCAAAGATGTGATGCTGTTTGGCAAGGTTATACTTGTCAATATGTCGCATTGAGAGAAGCATTTTTTATCTAAAGAGGTTACAAGAAATCGTTCATTATCAGACTCCACGTATTCTGGAATCTCAATATTACCAGAGCTATTTCTATTTTCATAGACTTCAGCGGTCTTGTCAGATATGTTTAAGCGATATACTATTCCATCTACTTCTATACAATTAGCAATCGTCTGTTTCAAATAGACTTTAAATGTCGTGTTCGTGTCTCCGTTATTGTAATCAGACGGTGAAGAATACCAATTATACCAACTGTTGGAGCTAAAAAGATTGTTCAATCCTTTTCCGTCTTTTTGATTCCAAAAGCAAACGCCATTATTCTTGCTGTCCCATGTAAGTTGTATTTTCACCGCAGAACTTTTGTCTGTCGTGCAAGTTAGGCAAGTTAGGGAAGTAGAACTTGCATTGTATTGATAAGCCCAATAACAGCCCAACACGTTTTTGAGATAGTAAAAACCTGAGCCAGCATCTTCCAATGTCCACTCATCTCCATTGCCTGCTGCGGAATATGATGTTAACGCCCCACCATTTCCGTTACAAGACAAAGCATATAAAGGCACTCCACCCTTGCCACAAGGGTAAATCTTAATTGCCACTCCCGCCTTTAGTTCGCTAAGACTTGTTATTTGGGTGTCAGCAAATGCATTCGCAAAAGAAGCTATTGCAAGCAGCAAGCATAGTAACCATTGGCAAATATGTATATATCGTTTCATATTTTATTCGTTTTGTCCATCTTTATTTGTATTCAAGTCTATTTCTTTTTTCTTCGCAATCTTAGCGAACAATCTCGAACGAGAAATCTTTGGTATTTTATCAGACAAATAATCTTGAATCATATTAATCGTCCGTGTTCCAACTTTTGGACTGACCCTAATTCGGACAATACTATCAACAATCCCTGGAATTGGAACATTTGTACCTTTTTTCTTTTCCTTGTCATCATATTTTCTAAGGCACATCAACCGGATTTCCTGCTCGTAAGCATAATTGATCCTTTTTCTTAGCATCAAACTCAATATTGCCTTTTTATTTCCTTTTTTGAGTTCTTCTTTATCCGAATCCGAAAGTTCACGTGCCTTAGCCCAACCTCCTTCTACATAGTTCACTCGACCAATATACAAAGGAGTATGACATTGGGAAAAGGCATCAAACAACTTTTTCACGTCAAAGCCTATCATCACTGCCATATCTTCACCATGATAAAGATTCCACTGGGCATCGTTTTGAAAAGCATCTGTGAAACAAGTACAATACAACTGCCGTGAAGGCTTAAACAGTCCGGCATACGACTTGGTGGTCGAATCCTCGGAATAAGTTGCTTGCATAAAATAACTTTCGTATGGATCTTTCCACTCTGTTGGATTAGCAAGATAAAGCCTTTCTTCCTCGATCATGTCAAGAGCATGCTCCAAAGATAGATATTTCCAAACTATGTGCTCCTTATGATTAGACTCTATCCAATCACAACCCGAATTATCCGCCAACAACTCCTTATCTATATCCGTAAGATAATACAAATGATTATCATGACGAATCTTTGAACCTTTATTTTCCCCTATGTTTTGTTTCAGGAGAAGGGAATCAAGCAATTTGCAAAAATTCTCTATGAGATATTGTAAGACGGCATCATCCGTTGGATATTCTTTTAACCATTGTTGCCAATCAGCCCAACTTGTCCATAATATTTTTTCGGAAAAGTTCTCGACAGGACGGTAGGAGTTGTTGGTTATAAAAAGAAGAATATCACATCTGTTTTCCAACAACCCTATATGACGTTTGAGTTGACTTGATGAAATTGCCCCTTCCCCTTTGCTTTCTATAAAAATAGAAACATCATTTAATACGATTCTCGAATGAAAAGAATCATTATAATAATTCGTCTCCTCTTTTTGAAGTTCTATACGTTCTATCTTGTCAGAAACAATATCTGTTCCCAACTTACTTAGAACCCAGCGGAGCAGACCTACCCCCCCCGGAATCCAAAATCTGCAACAAAGCGGCGGTCACTCTGTTCTCTTTCTGGCAATAAAGCCCAAAGACGGATAACTCCTTGACGTCCATGGTTAGTATCACTTACTTTTCGGCGACAAATTTAGCAAAAAAAGGTTGAAAGTTGTTTAACTAAATTAGATTTATTTTTGCAAATCTGCACGTTCCTTGCATTTTGCCATGCAAAACGGCTTGAGTGAAAGTCAATTGGCCTGCTCCAACAAGGCGGGCAACCAGTCTGCCAAGGGTATCAACTATGCTTACAACTCTATCGTCTATTGCTGACAGTGAGTTGTGTAATTCAAGCAAGTCCTGAGTATTTTGCGTTGTTTGTAAAGCCAGTTGCAGGTATTCACCTGCTGACCAAGCAAAGGTTGGTTGTCCACAATGTAGTCCTTCATCTGCTTGAAGATGCGGATAAGGGCTTTGCTCTGCTTGGTGGCAAGCGGTCCTTTCAGCACAGTCATCAACATGTAAATGCCTTGTTCCGTAAAAGCGAATGGGTTGTACCGGCGTCCTCCCCAACTTGAGGTGGAATTTTTGCACCTCAAGATTTCGCATTCCCCACTAGTAATTTACAATAAACGACTCGCCTGCAGGTCTTACGGGATGCAAGCGAGTTCTGTTATCACTGTCAAGCCATAGTTTCTCTATGGCTGCGAATCATCGAAAGATTGCCAAGTCTATTTAAGCATTGTAAAGAGGCTCGGCTGAAACTAACATCGCAAAGATACAAATAATTATCTGAACCAACAAGCTTTTGAAAACCTTAAATTACACTGATAAGTGCAGATTTGTGTAGTTTTGATACACTTTTCTGCACTTATCAGTGTAAAACTCACTTGTGATGGTTAAGAAACAGCAACGAAGTTCAATATCAATCGAACAGTTCGCGCAAGACATCGAGCGATTTCATTTCAGGGAAGTCCGGGGTGTGGAGTTTATAGTATGACAAGATAATTTCCAGACATCGCCAGCGCTGCGCTCTCGACATCGAAAAGAGTTTCATGGTGGGATATTCCATGCGCAGCAACGTCACCACCTTCTCCGCTTCATCGGGTTTTAGATAATGAGGATGCGTGGGTAGCGATGATACAAAGCATCCGCTGCTGAGATCAAAATAAGACCCTTCTGAATCCAGATTAGGACAAAAGCCCAGGAAAAGGGTCAAGCGTACCAAGAAGACGATATGGAAATTGGCATAGCCGTCTACCGCTCCGTCAAGCCAACGGAACCCCTCCTCTATATAATTATATAAAGGTGTATTCTTTTGTTCCGTCCGTGTTGCATAGGAAAGAAACTCACACAAGAATAAGGCTATCGACGATTTGCGAGGTTCGAAGGAAAGAGACGCATAAGGAAATCCGATGTTGGCATCCTTTATCTTCTGCAAAGAAGCCTTGGGATGCAGATCGAAAGACAAATCCAACAGGGTTGCCGGCTGGAAGAACTGCCTTTTCAACTTCCCGTGCGCACCCTTGGGCAGACGCACAATGAAAGACAAGCGTCCACACTCCTGCGTGAACATATCCACAATCAAGGACTGCTCACCATACTTGAAGGATTTGAGCACTACGGCTCTCGTTTTAGTCAACATTTGTGCAAAATTACTAAAAAATGAAGAATTATCGCATTTTCTTCTCAATTTATTTGGAGCGTAAGGAAAATGATTGTACCTTTGCACCCGCTAATCAAACGAATGGTCCCTTCGTCTATCGGTTAGGACGAGAGATTTTCATTCTCTAAAGAGCAGTTCGATTCTGCTAGGGACTACAATAAAAATAACATAAGAACAAAGATGGCAAATCACAAATCATCAGAAAAAAGAATCCGTCAGGACAAGGCTAAGGCTTTGCACAACAGATACTATGCAAAGACCATGCGTAACGCTGTGCGTAAGCTGCGCGCAATCACTGACAAGGAAGAGGCTGTAAAGCTCTACCCTTCCGTTCAGAAGATTTTGGACAAGTTGGCTAAGACCAACATTATCCACAAGAACAAGGCTGCCAATTTGAAGTCAAGCCTCACACAGCACATCAATCAGTTGGGCTAATTCATAAGGCAACAAAGATACAAAGAGTCGTAATTCGTTTTTCGAATTGCGACTTTCTTTGTTTTATACAAAAACTAACGCTCCAAAAATTTCCCTATATCAGTCTTTTTCAGTATCTTTGCATCTGTTATGCGATATGGTGCCATGGTGTTTTATCCAGCCCATAAGCGCATCTCATCCAAGATTTTACACAGGCAAAATACTACACATAAATATGGCAGAAATACAAAACACGGAGAACAACTATTCAGCCAGTAACATTCAAGTGCTCGAAGGCCTTGAAGCAGTGCGCAAGCGCCCTGCCATGTACATTGGCGATATCAGTGAAAAAGGTCTTCATCATTTGGTCAACGAAACCGTCGACAACTCCATTGATGAGGCAATGGCAGGATATTGCAAGAACATCGAAGTAACGATCAACGAAGACAACTCCATCACCGTACAGGACGATGGTCGCGGTATTCCGGTCGACGAGCACAAGAAACTCCACAAGTCTGCGCTTGAAGTGGTCATGACCGTGCTGCACGCAGGTGGCAAGTTCGACAAAGGCTCTTACAAAGTGTCCGGCGGTCTGCACGGTGTGGGTGTAAGTTGTGTGAACGCCCTCTCTACCCACATGAAGTCACAGGTATTCCGCGACGGAAAGATCTACCAGCAGGAATACGAGAAAGGCAAGCCGCTTTATCCCGTGAAAGTGGTTGGCGAGACACAACTTCAAGGCACACGCCAGCAATTCTGGCCAGACCCGTCCATATTCACCACGACAATCTACAAGTGGGACATCATCGCATCACGCATGCGTGAGTTGGCATACCTCAATGCCGGCATTAAAATCGAACTCACAGACCTTCGCCCTGACGAAGAGGGAAAGATCCGCAAGGAAGAGTTCCATGCCAAGGACGGACTCAAGGAGTTTGTGCGCTATGTAGACAGACACCGCACCCACCTCTTCGACGATGTCATCTACTTGAAGACTGAGAAGCAAGGCGTGCCCATCGAAGTGGCCATCATGTACAACACGGACTACTCCGAGAACATACATTCCTATGTCAACAACATCAACACGATTGAAGGCGGTACGCACCTCACGGGTTTCCGTGCAGCACTCACCCGCACGTTGAAGACATACGCAGACAACGACCCCGCCATCGCAAAGTCTATCGAGAAAGCCAAGATAGAGATCTCCAGCGAAGACTTCCGTGAAGGTCTCACCGCCGTCATCTCTGTAAAGGTGGCAGAACCACAGTTTGAAGGACAGACCAAGACCAAGCTGGGCAACAGCGAGGTGGCAGGAGCCGTGCAGCAGGCAGTGGGCGAAGCGCTGAGCAACTATCTTGAGGAGCATCCGAAAGAGGCAAAGATGATCTGCGACAAGGTGATCCTTGCAGCTACAGCCCGCATCGCAGCCCGAAAGGCACGCGAAACCGTACAGCGCAAGAACGTGATGACGGGTGGCGGACTGCCCGGTAAACTGGCAGACTGCTCCAACAAAGACCCAAAAGAGTGTGAGATATTCCTCGTCGAGGGAGACTCCGCCGGCGGTTCTGCCAAGCAAGGCCGCGACCGCTACACCCAAGCCATCCTTCCACTGCGCGGAAAGATTCTGAACGTAGAGAAGGTGATGTGGCACAAGGTGTTTGAAAGCGAGTCGGTCATGAACATCATCCAGAGCATCGGAGTCCGTTTCGGTGTTGAAGGAGAGGAAGACAAGGAAGCTAACATCGACAAGTTGCGCTACGACAAGATTATCATCATGACCGATGCCGACGTCGATGGTTCACACATCGACACACTTATCATGACACTCTTCTATCGTTTCATGCCGAAAGTCATTCAGGAAGGTCACCTTTACATCGCCACGCCGCCCCTCTATCTCTGCACCTATAAGAATAAGGTAAAGGAATATTGCTACACAGACCAGCAGCGCCAGGCATTCCTTGACAAGTATGGCAATGGTGTGGAAGACGGAAAGAGCATACACACACAGCGCTACAAAGGTCTCGGAGAGATGAACCCCGAACAGCTCTGGGATACGACCATGAACCCCGAGACACGCTTGCTCAAGCAAGTGACCATCGAGAACGCTGCAGATGCAGACGAGATCTTCTCTATGCTGATGGGCGACGACGTGGAACCGCGCCGCGAGTTCATCGAGAAGAATGCCACCTACGCAAACATCGACGCTTAAAGAAAATACACAGCATATCAAGCCCAGTCCTCAATAGGATTGGGCTTTTTCTGTGTCAACGCCGTTCCTCCATCATACGAAGCCACCGCTTTTCGCCCTATAGGAAAATAAAAAGTAGTTTTCATTGCGGTGTTTGGAATTATGATGTAACTTTGTAACTGTGAAGAAACTATGCATATTAGCCTTCGCCATTCTGCTTTTCTACGTGGCGAAAGCACAGTCCGGCTTACCGTTGAAGTTGTGGTACGACAAGCCTGCCGCCTATTTTGAAGAATCGTTGCCCATTGGCAACGGCAAACTTGGGGCACTTGTCTACGGGCAACCCGACGACGAAAGAATCTTTCTCAACGACATAACGTTTTGGACAGGATGCCCCGTAAACCATCAGGCAGACCCTCAAGCACACACTGCCCTACCTGCCATCCGAGAAGCACTGTTCCGGGAAGACTATCGCGCCGCTGATTCTCTGCAACTGCAACTGCAAGGAAACAACTCACAATACTACCAGCCACTCGGCATCCTTCGCATCACCGACCACAACACCCATGCCGCTACAGACTACAAGAGAGTGCTTGATCTCGACAGCGCCCTCGTGAATGTGACCTATAAGAAGGGCGGCGTGACCTACACCCGCACCTGTTTTGCCTCACATCCCGACCATCTCATCGCCATTCATCTGCAGGCAGACAAACCGAGAAGTCTCTCGTTCTCTGCATCATTGAGTTCGCTCGTGCCCCACCAAGCCAAGGCACGGGGCGGGCAGATTACCATGACGGGGCATGCCATGGGCGATGCCAAGAACACGATACACTTCTGCACAATCGTCAAAGTCTACTCCCCCGACGGCCATTTCTTCGCCTCCGACTCCACCCTAACCATTGACGGCGCTACAGAAGCGACCATCTATGTGGTCAACCAAACCAGTTTCAACGGCTACGACAAGCACCCCGTCGACGAAGGTGCTCCCTTTGTGGAAAATGCTGCCGATGATGCCTGGCATACCGCCAACTATACCTACCGACAGTTCAGGGCTCGCCACATCGAAGACTACCGCCACCTCTTTGCACGCGTAAGTCTTAACCTCGGCGGTGCTGCCCTTGATGACATCCGCCCCACCGACCTCCAACTGAAAGACTATACCGACCACAAGGGAGGCAACCCCTACCTCGAACAACTCTATTTCCAATACGGGCGCTATCTGCTCATCAGTTGTTCGCGCACCCCTGGCGTGCCAGCCAACCTACAGGGACTGTGGACACCGCATCTCTATTCCCCCTGGCGCGGCAACTATACGATGAACATCAACCTGGAAGAGAACTACTGGCTCGCCGAGCCAGCCCATCTCGCCGAACTCTCGCAGCCGCTCGACAGTTTCATCCACGCACTCGCAGACAACGGACAATACACCGCCCGCCACTATTACGGCATCGACGAAGGATGGTGCGCCAGTCACAATTCCGACCTTTGGGCGATGACCAACCCCGTAGGCGAAAAACAGGAGAAACCGGAATGGGCAAACTGGAACATGGGAGGAGCATGGCTCACATTCCAACTCTGGGAGCACTATGCCTTTAGTCAAGACCTCGAATACCTGCGACAGACTGCCTATCCGCTAATGAAGGGAGCGGCACAGTTCATGCTCCACTGGCTTGTGGAAAACCCCAAGCAACCGGACGAATGGATCACCGCACCCAGCACCAGCCCCGAAAACGAATACAAGACCGACCAAGGCTACTGCGGCATGACTTGCTATGGCGGCACTGCCGACCTCGCCATCATCCGCGAACTCTTCGCCAACACGATAGCTGCCGCCAAGCTTCTCCACACAGACCAAGCGTTCCGCAAACTGTTGCAAGACCGTCTCGACCATCTGCACCCCTACAAAGTGGGCAAACGCGGCAACCTGCAGGAATGGTACTACGACTGGGCAGACCGCGACTGGCACCACCGACACCAGTCGCATCTCATCGGCCTGTATCCCGGACACCACATCACCACGACCCAAACGCCCCAACTTGCCCAAGCCTGCCTACGTTCACTCCAGCTTAAAGGTGATAAGACTACAGGGTGGAGCACGGGGTGGCGCATCAACTTGTGGGCACGGCTCGGTGAGGCAGAACAAGCCTACCACACGTGGCAACAGTTGCTCACCTACGTCAGTCCTGACGACTATCGGGGTGCTGACCGCAGAAGGTCGGGCGGCACCTACCCCAACCTCATGGATGCACACCCGCCGTTCCAGATAGACGGCAACTTCGGCGGTACTGCCGGTGTGTGCGAGATGCTGCTCCAAAGCACCTTGGACACCATCACGCTGCTCCCTGCCCTGCCCGAAGCTTGGCAAGATGGCAACGTAAGCGGACTGTGCGCCCGTGGTGGATTCGCTGTTGACATAACCTGGGAGCACGGAAAGATTGTCAGCGCCACCATCACCAACAAAGGCAAACGACGTGCCACCACTACCCTATACTACAACGGAATGGCACGGAAGATAGCCCTCCGTCCCCACCATTCCGTCCGACTGTAAACATTTCGACAAGCATGAAAAACATTCTGCTCATCGCCATCCTCTTCGTTTCGTCACTGCCGCTGACAGCCCAATCATTCGGTCTCCAGTGGATAGGTGCCGGCACGTCTACTGCCGACTACCAACTGTGGTTCCGCCGCGCCTTCACCACCGACCATACACCACAATGTGCCCACATCGAACTTGCCACGACAGGACGCTTCCGCCTCTATGTGAACCAATATAACGTGAGCCGCAATGTGCTGTTGCCTTATCGTCAGGAGGGAGACACATCAACTCCCATCAGTCAGACGTTCGACATCACCCCCTATCTGCGTCCCGACACCAACACCGTGGCTATATGGTACGCCCCTTCTCACTGGCAAGCAGAAGGAGAACCACAGATAGCAGCCTGCATCTACGGCACCGACAGCGAGGACACACCCTTCGCCTTCCACACCGATGCCGACTGGACATGGAGCCATGCCAATGCCTGCAGCCGTTGGATAGACGCCACCGCCTACCGTCCCGACTGGAACACTGCCTCCCCATCTGTGATACCCTGGCAGCATGCCGTAGAAACATCAAGTCCTGACACGCCCACCCTACCCTGCTCACCCTATGCCCGCCGCGTGTTGCATGAAGTGACTCCGGCGTGGACGAACAAGGGGAAAGACAGCATAGAAGCAGGTTTCCCAGTGCACATCAAAGGTTGGATACGCGTTACCCTGCGCGGTGCAAAAGCCGGAGAGACCATCACGGTGAACCAACTCACCTACCGCTGCGACGGCACCATGGACGAACAAGTGTGCCGCCGCTTCACGACCGAAAGCACAGATAGGGTCGTCATCAAGGGCGACAGCCACTTCAAACCCGAGCAAGTGCAAAATATAGAAGGACTGCAAATCGGGGAAATAACGGCATATTAGCGGCAAATAGCCCTCCTTTTATTTTGTAATACCGACTTAATACCGTATATTTGCAAACAAAACCACACGAGAAAACAACAAGTGAACCATTTGCAACTCACAGAAGTAGGCGTGGCAGAAGCCAGGGCCATCTACTCCGGCAGCCACATTGACGACGACCTGCTGCTATTCGACAACATCGGTGATGTGCCGATGCTCAATAGTCCACGCCACATGAAAGCCATCCTGGTGGGGCTCTGCCTGGGCGGTACTGCCACCTATTCGGTAGACACCGTGCGCCACAAGATCGGCGTAAACGACGTGATCATCATCAGCGAAGGTCAGGTGACGGACAACTACAAGAAATCGCCCGACTTCAAGGGAATCGCCTTCATGATGTCTGACGACTTCTTCCACGAGATCATCAAGGATGTGCACGAGTTGTCTGCCCTTTTCATCTTCTCGCGCAGCCACCCCGTCTTCCATGTAAGCGACGAGAATGTGGCATCGCTCATCGACTATTGCAAGCTCATCAAGAAGAAGACCGACGAGGTGGGAAACCACTTCCGCCGCAATGTGGTCAGCTCGCTCATGCAGACCATGATATACGACATCTGCGACACCATCTACAAGTTGCAGAACATTGCCGGCAAGAAGCACACGCGTGCCGAAAGCATCTTCACCCAGTTTATCCCCCTACTTGAGAAGAATTTCCGCACCGAAAGGCGCGTCAGCTGGTATGCTGAGCAACTCTGCATCACCGCCAAATACCTGTCGGAAACCGTGAAACAGGTAAGCCAACGCACGCCCAACGAGTGGATAGACGACTACGTGACACTCGAAATCCGCGTGCTGCTGCAAAACAGCACCATGAGCATCAAGGAAATAGCCGAGCTGATGAAGTTCCCCAACCAGAGTTTCCTCGGCAAATACTTCAAAGAACACGTGGGACTCTCGCCCTCCGAATACAGACACTCCTAAACACCGACAGCCCCATGTCTTGCATCTTCTTCAGCAAAGCATGGGGCTTCTCTTTTTCTCCGTTAGCGCACAGTGTGTAGCACGACTATGCCCTTGCCGGCGGTCAGTCGTCCAGATAACCAGCCTGGCGCAGTTGGTCTGCGGTGGCTACCAGTTCCTGATACCACGCACTGCCGAAACGGCGTGTGAGCGGTCCTTCGAGAAACTTGTAGATGGGCAGTTTCAGTTCCCTACCCTTCTTCACCGCACTGCGGCACACGTCCCAACGGTTGTAATTGAGTGCCACCGTGCCATTGTCAAACTGCTTGACACGGATGGGATAGAGCGCACAACTGATAGGTTTGCAGAACTTGATCTCCCCCGCACGGTAAGCCCGTTCGAGTGCACACCAACAGCATCCGCCCTCATGACAGGTGAACACGCAGTCCTTACCGCCCACGATGCTCGTCACCAAGTCGCCGTCGCGGTCGGTGTAGGCTACACCCTGCTTGTCGATCACAGCCTGGGCAGAAGCGCTAAGGTTATTCCATACCGTATCAAGAGCCTCCTCGATACCGGCGATTTCATCAAGCGTGACGGGGGCTCCTGCATCGCCCTCCACACAACACTCGCCCTTGCAGGCATCAAGGTCGCAGCAGAAACATTCGGTGAATATGTCGGGCGACACCAATGCGTCGCCCACTTGGATGATGGGAAGTAGCTTGTTGCTCATAACGTCTTTGTCTTTTTAGTTTTCATACCCGCATCTGTGCCCGTTACCACTGGATGGGCTGCTCGCCATGAGCTTCCAGATAGGCGTTGCAACGGGAGAACTGGTGATTGCCGAAGAAGCCCCGGTAGGCAGAAAGAGGGGAAGGATGTGCCGACTCCAATACCAAATGGCGAGAGGTATCTATAAGACTCTTCTTACTGCGGGCATAAGAGCCCCACAGGATGAAGACCAAGTGGTCGCGGTCGGCATTGAGCGCACGGATGGCAGCATCGGTAAACGTCTCCCAGCCACGCCGCTGATGACTGGCTGCCTGGTGAGCACGCACGGTGAGGGTGGCATTGAGCAGCAGCACGCCTTGCTCCGCCCATCGGGTAAGGTTGCCGCTTTGCGGCATCGGGGTACCGAGATCCGCACTGATTTCCTTGAAGATGTTTTGCAGCGAGGGTGGAAACATCACACCGTCGTTGACAGAGAAGCTCAGCCCGTGCGCCTGCCCAGGTTCGTGATAAGGGTCTTGACCGATGATGACCACCTTCACCCGGTCGAAAGGACACAGGTTGAAGGCATTGAATATCAAGCATCCGGGCGGATAACACGTATGGTGCATGTATTCCTCGCGCACGAAACGGGACAGGTCAAGGAAATAGGGTTTGTCAAACTCGCTGCCGAGATGGCGCTTCCACGACTCTTCTATCTGCACGTTCATAGGTCTGAATATCAAAAAAGGCGGATGCGCAGTGCGGCATCCGCCTTATATAATGAATAGTTAGGTATTATTTATCCTCGATGAGGTTCTCGCCGGTCATGTCGGCAGGTTGCTCCAAGCCCATGATATGAAGGATTGAAGGAGCCACGTCTGCCAAGCGTCCGTCCTTTACCTTAGCACTGTTGTTATCGGTGACGTAGATAAACGGAACGGGGTTGAGCGAGTGTGCAGTGTTGGGCGTGCCGTCGGGGTTGATGGCATTGTCGGCATTGCCGTGGTCGGCGATGATAACCACCTCGTAGTCGTTCGCCTTGGCAGCCTCAACCACGTCTTTCACACAGTTGTCGATAGCATGCACTGCCTTGGCAATGGCGTTGTAGATGCCTGTGTGTCCCACCATGTCGCCGTTGGCGAAGTTTACCACGATGAAGTCATATTCCTGTGTGTTGATGGCACCCACCAACTTGTCTTTCACCGTATAGGCACTCATCTCCGGCTGGAGGTCGTAGGTAGCCACCTTGGGCGAAGGCACGAGAATGCGGTCTTCACCGTCAAAGGGAGCTTCACGTCCGCCGTTGAAGAAGAAGGTGACGTGGGCATACTTCTCGGTCTCTGCCGTGTGGAGCTGTTTCTTGCCCATCTTGCTGAGATACTCGCCGAGGGTGTCTTCCACGTCTTTCTTGGGGAAGAGCACATGAACGCCCTTGAACGATGCGTCATAGGGAGTCATGCAGTAGTACTGCAGGTCCTTGATGGTATGCATGCCTTCTGCCTCCATGTCTTCCTGGGTAAGCACCTGAGTAAGTTCCTTGGCACGGTCGTTGCGGAAGTTCATGAAGATGATCACGTCGCCCTCCTGGATGGTGCCGTCCACCTTGCCGTTGTTGATAGGCTTGATAAACTCGTCGGTCACACCCTCGTCGTAACTTTCCTGCATAGCCTTCACCATGTCGTCAGCCTGCTTGCCCTTGCCCTCTACGAGCAGGTCGTAGGCTTCCTTCACACGGTTCCAGCGCTTGTCTCGGTCCATGGCATAGAAGCGTCCTACGATGCTTGCCACATGGGCGTCGTTCTTCTCACAAGCCTCAGTCATCTGCTCGATGAAGCCTTTGCCGCTCTTCGGGTCGGTGTCGCGACCGTCCATGAAACAGTGCACAAAGGTGTTCTTCAAACCATAGTGCTTGCTGATTTCAAGGAACTTGAAGAAATGGTCGAGCGAAGAGTGTACGCCACCCGTCGAGGTGAGTCCCATCAAGTGGAGTTTCTTGCCGGTCTTCTGTGCGTAGGTATAGGCTTCTACGATGCCCTCGTTCTCCATGATGGAGCCGTCCTTGCAGGCGCGGTTGATTTTCACCAGGTCTTGATATACCACACGACCTGCACCGATGTTGAGGTGTCCCACCTCCGAGTTGCCCATCTGTCCGTCGGGCAGACCCACATCTTCACCGCAAGTCATGAGCTGTGAGTGTGCACTCACTGCCGTAAGATAATCAAGATAAGGTGTCGGTGTGTTGTAGATCACATCGCCAGCACCATGTTTGCCGATGCCCCAACCGTCGAGGATCATCAAAAGAGCTTTCTTTGCCATAGTTATATTGCTTTATATGTTTGTTCTTCAGTTTGCAAAGTTAGTGCAAAAATATGATTTAAAGAAGAATTTGCCGGTCGGATTTTCTATATCCCCATCAAGTCGATGACCGTGGGCGTCATCAGGGCGGTAAATATGCCGTTAAGCGTCAGTCCGAGGCTGGCATACGCACCGTGTATGCGGCTCACATCCATCGACGTTGCCGTGCCGAGTGCATGGGCTGCCGTGCCCATAGACAGTCCCTGGGCTGCCTTGCTGCGCACATGGGCGACACCCATCGTCTTGTAGCCGCATACGGCACAGAGCAATCCCACACATACCACCACGGCGGCTGTCAGCGAGGGAATGCCTCCCACAGCCTTGGTCACCTCCATGGCAATAGGGGTGGTCACCGACTTCGGGGCAAGCGAAAGGATGATTTCGCGTGAGGCGCCCATGCCGCGGGCTATGAGCACCACCGAGACAAGTCCTACCAGGCAACCGGCAAACTCGGAAAAGAGAATCTGCCAGAACTGCTGTTTAATCTTGTGCAACTGCAAGTAGAGCGGCACGCCAAGTGCCACCACTGCCGGACGAAGCCAAAACTCGATGAGATGTCCGCCTTCCTGATAGGTTTCATAGCTCACGCCCGTGAGTTTCAGAAATGCGATGAGGATGCAGATGGTGATGAGAATGGGGTTCATCAGCACCCAACCCGTCCACTTGCGTAACAACTTACCAAAGAAATAGACACTGAATGTCAGTGCGATAAGAAAAAACTCGTTGTTGAAAAATTCCATTACTCTTCCTCCTCTTTATGCAACACTTTTCCCGTAAGCTGGTGCACCCAGCCAGTAACGGCAAGCACCAAAACCGTAGACACAGCAGAAGCCACCACGATAGGCCAGAACTGCGCCTTGATGATGTCGAAATAGACCATGATGGCAATGCCTGGCGGCACGAAGAAGAAACCGATGTTGGCAACCAGGAAGTCGGAGAGACCTTGAACCCACTCGAGTTTAATGACCTTCAACTTCAACAGTAACGTGAGAATAAGCATGCCCAGAATACTGGAGGGCAACTGAATGTGGGTGAGATAAATCAAAAGTTCACCCAACGCGAGACATCCGAAGAGGATGGCACACTGTCGAATCATCATAACCTTGTCTGAGAATCGTTAAATTATACCTGATAATCTTTTTACCTGATAAGTGGGTGCAAAGGTAGCAAGTTCTGACAACACAGACAAGGAACGGACAGACAGATTATGGCTTGAGCAGCGTTTTTAACCTTTCCCTACCTTATCTTTTGATTAAACAACCCTTAAAAAATGATTAAACCCGCCTATTCTGCAGAATATTTTGTAAGTTTGCAACACCGAAAACCAGACATTGTTATCAACAAATAATCACCAATAAGATCTAAAACATTATGGTAAACAGATTTATCCTCAACGAAGTTTCTTACTTCGGACCCGGCGCTCGTAAAGAGCTCGCCACTGTAGTAGCCAACCGCGGCTGGAAAAAAGCCCTCGTCGTAACCGATAAGGGACTGATGCAGTTCGGCGTTGCCAAGATGGTACTCGACGTGATGGATGCAGCTGGCATCCCGTATGAAATATATGACGAGGTGAAGCCAAACCCGACCGTGACCAATGTGACCAACGGTGTGGCTGCCTGCAAGAAAGCCGGTGCCGACTTCATCGTGGCCATCGGCGGCGGTTCGTCTATGGACACTGCCAAGGGTATCGGCATCGTATGCACGAACCCAGAATTTGCCGATGTGATTTCGCTCGAAGGCGTAGCAGACACCAAGAACAAATGTCTGCCCATCGTAGCATTGCCTACAACTGCCGGTACAGCAGCTGAAACCACCATCAACTACGTGATTATCGACGAGAAGCGTCAGCAGAAAATGGTGTGTGTTGACCCCAACGACATCCCTGCCGTGGCTATCATCGACGCCGAACTGATGTATTCTCTGCCGAAAGGCCTCACTGCCGCTACAGGTATGGACGCCATGACACACGCCATCGAAGGTCTTATCACCAAGGCAGCATGGGAGATGAGCGACATGTTCGAGATCAAGGCGATCGAGATGATTCACAAATACTTGCCCATCGCTGTAAATGACCCGAAGAATCCGGAAGGCCGCAACGGCATGGCTGTGGCACAGTATATCGCCGGCATGGCATTCTCCAACGTGGGTCTGGGTGTAGACCATGGTATGGCTCACCCGATGAGTGCCCTCCACGATGTGCCCCATGGTGTGGCTTGTGCTATCTTACTGCCCACAGTGATGCGCTACAACATGCCTGCCTGCGTAGACAAATATGTGGACATCGCCAAGGCTTGCGGCGTATACAAACCGGAAATGTCGAACCAGGAGGCTGCCGAGGCTGCTTGCACTGCCATCGAAGACTTGTCTAAGCTCGTAGGCATTCCTCAGCATCTGAGCGAGCTCGGCATCACCGAGGCAGACATCCCTGCACTCGCAGAGCAGGCCATCACCGACGTATGTACTCCAGGCAACCCACGCGAGGTGACCAAGGAAGACATCATCGCCCTCTATCACAAGATTCTGTAATCTTCTCTTCCAGGAAGACCATGAAATAATAAAGGTTTGGTATCGCCCTCCCAAGGGGGATATCAAACCTTTAAACATTCTAAGCACCTAAGCTCCCGGAAAAAGCCATATAATCTCATGCCCAGTACCAGATAAGTATTACTGCAGTAACAGCTATATGAAACTCCAGTACCGGCTAACCTAAACTGCAGTTTCACTTAACCGGTACTGAAATCGGTACTGAGCGTATCTGCAAACGAGGATAAGCTCAAGAAGATTATGAGCACAAAGAACATCATAAACAAGTTACTGTTCAAGTTGCTAATAACATATTGCCATATGGCATAAGAGCCACACAATCCATACGTCCAGGAATACAATATCGTACACGTCTCGACTTTTTCTGTTGCAATTTGCATCCACAGGAGCATTCATTTCTTCCCATTAACTACTGATTGACAGCAATTTATCCAAACATCCGCATTGCAGCGCATCTGACGTTTTCACTTGTTTTCAATGGATTTTATGTGTATCTTTGCCACGACTGGAATATACTATTTATACAGAATTAAACGATGAGTCAAAAAAATGCATACATACCAATTGTTGTAATGTGCTGTTTGTTCGCAACCTCATGCGGTCATAAAGTAAACAGATCATTTAAATTAGTTCGTGCAACATTACAACAGGTACAAATAGACAGTGCCTTTTCAAAAGACAAAGTCTACTACCTGCTTGACATAGTCGTCACGCCCCAAGACCCCTTCTATTTCCAAGTACCGTTAACAGGAGACTTGACTTATAGCAAGGGCATAAAAGAAAAGATTACATCTTTGAGTATTATGGACAGATATAATGTGAATGTCAACAATTTGTTTTCTTCTATTCCTCAGAACATGAAGAATAAAATAAACATAGATACAGAATTGATGTTACCATTTCCGGAACTAGTCCGCGTTATTGGAGCAGATTCCAAAATCAGTACAACAATAAAAGGGATAAACAGTATTAGAAGAGACCTAAAATTTTATACAGAACGTCCCAAAGGCGAAATACATTTCTGCCGATTATTTTCTTACCCCAAGAACAAATTATAGTACTCCCCATTTTTAGACAGGGTTTGACTTCGTTTTGCCAGCCTATAGAG
>CAVJZZ010000056.1:0-18217 GCA_963654295.1 Lachnospiraceae bacterium
CCACCGATTTCAGCACCGCCGCACCCGCCTCCGAGATACCATACTTCCCGTCCGCACCCAGCGCAATACCCTTCAGAAACGTTATCAAGCCTTGGGAAACGTCTGAATTCAGCTTGGAAAGAAACATCTTCGCACCTTCTGCCGTAATGATGTTCTTCACCTGTGTCGTGGTTGCTCCGCCTCCGCTATTACCGTTGCCGCTGGTCAAAGAAGATATTTGGTTTTGTATCTTTTGGATAGTCCCTACTTCCTTGTCTTCACGTAGGGTTATCTCGTAGGTCGGTATCTTGCCGTTTTCTTCCTTGATGGTGAGCTGGTCTATGGTGATTTTACCGCTAATCGACAGATCGGCATCCTCAAACTGCATGATGTCGCCGGCTTTCAGAGTGTCGTGAAGACTTTTCTTTGTCCCCGATATGTCTGCCGATGCTTCGTCGTGCTGACGTGCCATGAATATCTCGTCCACCTTCGGCTGGTATACAAACCGCGTGTAGTCGTTGGCATCAAGGTAGGCAATGGCATATTTCAGCATCTTCAATGCGTTCCAACGCACATACGAGTCGGGCAGTTCGATACCCGTCAGTACGAAATGGTCTTTGGCATTGATCTGATAGTCGCAATACGGAAAATACAAATCAAGGGCATCGTCCTTTTCTCTCGACATCGTTAGCTTCCACACGCCGTCTTCCTTTGTCGAACCGGTCACGCTGAAGGAGCGGCCTCCGCACATTCCGTCTTTCATGTTGATGGCGAAATCGCTTTGCTTTAGACTGTTGATGTCAAAGTCTATTTCGGGTCTGAGCTTGACAGTGAATTTGGGCACGGTTTCGTTGTCGTCAAACACACCGTTGTCTTCAATGGAAGATCCTTCGTAGATTTCGTCAATGCGTTGCCCGTCAATCTCCATTTCTTCGATAGACGGATAGATCTCAATGATGCCGTTGGTCTTGTCGTCGGTGTCGAAAAACACGGAACCTTGCCGCACGCCGATGGTGTCGGCATTGATGGAGTCGATGTATGGTCTGTGCCTGTCTGTGGAAAACTTATGCTCCTTGCCGGTCGGGTTCACATATTGCTTCTCCTTGTCCGATAGTGAGTCCCAAAAATCCTGCAACGACTGACTTGGAAATCCAGGGAGCATAAGTCGGTTTACGGCCATGTTGTTGGGCAACTGGTCGTCATATTCGGTATAGTCCGACGGAAAGGTTGACCTTTTCACTCCATTGGTGAAATATATCTTCTTATTTCCTTTCACGAGAAGGTCTGCAAAGGTCTTGATGTCTGATGTGTTCGACTTTGCGTTGTCTTCTTTGGGATAGGTGGTGGCTACAGTATGGAATCTACAGACATTGGTTTCTGCATCTTCATATACATAGCCGATAAGGGTACTTTCGAAGTCGAAGGTAATGGTCACTACATATTGCCCGTCTTCAACGGTTGCTTCATCTTCTTCGTTGTATCGGGTAACTCTCTTGGTCTTGAAATAGCTTGCTGCATAGGGCACATCCAATACAAGGTCTACCACTTCGGTTCCATAGTCGCTACTCGTGATATTGGCAAAGTTCTTGATGCCGATTTCTGAATAGTATCGGGTCGGAAGGTTTTGCTCGGAACCATACGCGCGCAGTCTCGTGATTACTTCCTGGTCCGAGTCCGAATTTTGTTCTATCTCATACAGACCGTTGCCTTTCCCGTATTTGAAGATGTTGGCGGTCGGTATGCCCACAGTACCTACATAGACGTTTCTTCCTCGTGTGATGAAGTTGATGTCAAACTGGCTGTTGACCAGCGACAGGGCGTCCCAACAGGTCTGGTTATCAATGGTGATGGAGGTTGAGTCAATGACGTTGTTCGTGATGCTTTCGTCACCATACATCTCCAACCATTGCTCTTTTGTACAGCCTCTTTGGATAGAACGGTCAAGGTCACGTGAAAACAGATGCCACACTTCGTCTCCGATTTGCTCGTTGAGGTTGGCTTGTATCCTGTCAAGCAAATCGTCGATAGACTGGACGTAAAAGGTGAATTTCGGGAGTGCCGTGTAGTGTAGCTCGTTGCCGTCAAGTACAACATCGAGCATCTCACATCTGACAAGTTCGTCAGACATGGAGTTGAATTTCACACTGTCGTATTTGAATGCGCCGCCATAGCTTCGCGGACTTGAGCACTTGATCTTTCCCGGGTCGTAGTTGATTTCGTATCTGTCACCACGGTATATCAGGTAGTCGCCGATGGAAAACGCTATGGGGGTGGCGTTCTCTATCGTTGCTGTGATGTAACATTCTCCCATCCAAGTGTCTGAATATTCGAGGGAATGTATCTCGACATTGTTGTTGTCGGCATCACACAAACAAGTTCCGTCTTTATGGTATATCTTCCAAACTGCCATATCTTACGCTATTCTAATGTGGTTATTTTCCCGTCACTGTCTTTTGAAGGGGTGATGTCTGTTGTCGGGTCTCCAACCTTGAACGTAACGGAAAAGACAAGGATGTCTCCGTCTTTGTCTCTCACAAGCTCGGCTTCGTCTTTCACCTTAATGTATCGCATGTGCTGTCTGCCTATCCTTGTATAGTCGCAATACATCTTCATCATGGCTCCCGTCCCGTCTTTCCCCGTGAGGTAGTCAAGGAATTTACGTATCGTGGTATTGGCGCTAAACTTGTCTCCCTTGCAGCAGAACTTGACCTCCATCTCGTATGCGGAAATCTTCAACCCGCCTGCTGGTATATACTCGTCTATGCCGTCCTCGTCATACCAGTTTCTTGAGGTCGGCTCCTTGGCGTCTCCAATAATTGTAAAAGGTATATCGGCGCAGTAAATGCCAAAGTCCGTGATGGTCTCCACAACTGCGGAGCCATCACGTTCTTTCTGTATATAAACTTTGTAAAAATCAGACATACGATACGATTGCTTTTATTTGCAAAGATATAAAATAATGAATATTTATGCAATAAATATACAGAATATGTATAAATATACATTCAGAATTTAAACTGCTTCCTGTCTCGGATGATGACATTGCCCGACGCGGTTTTGATGATCCCTCCGTATTGATACACAAAGCATTTCGCAGTGTCTTCACAGTCTACATGGAGTTCGGCATTGTCAAGAAGGTTTACGAACACTCTTGAAAAGCCTTTTACTTTCAGGTAGAGGGACGTTTCGTGCCTTGCATAGATTTCTCCGTTGTCCATCCATTCATAGCCAATATGCCCCACGCATTCTCCGTTGAGTATGGCGATCTTCGGGTTGTGCAGCTCCACATTCTCGTCGACATACACGCCGTGCCGGTGGATGACATCGCCAAAGTACTTTTTCATGTCTTTGGGCGACGGCCAGTTTCTTCCAATGCAGAAGTCGATGCCGTTCACGAACTTTTCCACCATGTCGTCTTTTGACGTATGGTCTTGCCATTCGGCGGTCCACTGGGCGCAAAGTCCCAGTGAAACCGCTTCATTCTTCATTTTGTCTGATAAGTCTGTTTTCATCTTTATGCAACTGAAAGTTTCTTTGTTCCGTTTGTTACTGAGCGCATCCATGAATACATGTCGTCAAGGGTGTCGTTCCTGTATTGGGCGAGCGTCACGAGCTGGTTCAGGGCGGCAAGCTGCGACTTGGCAATGACGCTCATGTCGGGCAATAGTGCCACGGCGCTGGCGATAATCTTCACTTGCTCTCTGGTCATGGAACAGTCAAGACGGATGGCGTTCACGTAGCTTGCCAGGATGTCGGCTGTTTCTTCCGTAATGCTCTTGGCGGAATTGGTTGTCGACGAACCGCTTGTATCACTGAGGTCAAGACCTTTCTCTTTCAGGTAATTCAGAAGGTCAATCGTTGTCGTCGTGGCACCTTCCGCAGAGGAGTACAGCTGGTCTGCAAGACTCAATAAATCGTCTTTGTCCAATTTGCCTTTTTCTTTCAGGGTTTCCGTGAGAGCTTTCAGGGGTGCGTTCATGTAGGTCTCTACAATCTTTTGCGAAATGATGCTCTTCGCCACATCCTTGATCATGTCTTTCACCTTGTCCTTGTAGGCATCTACGGCATCTTCTCCGTTCTCCCACGCACTGACAACGGCATCGGTCAATTCGCTCGCCCAGCTCTTGAAGTCAATACTGTATATCTCTTTCAGAAAGTCTTGGGCAAAGGTCTTGATAGACTGCTCCATCTCCTTGATCTGCTGGTCGTAGTCGGCGATTTTCGTGTCGTCCTTTTTCTTCTTCTTGGCTTCTGCATCGCGTTGGTTCTGTAGCTCGTCTCTTTGGGCCATAAGGGACGCGAACTCTGCATGGTATGCACTGTCGGGCTTTTCCTGTGCTTCTTTCGCTGCCTTATAGGTGTCTTCCGAATATTTCGATTTCTTTTTGAAAATTGACGCATCGGTTGTACCGGTATATCTTTGCATGGCAATGGCCATTTCTTGTTGCGCATCTTTGATCCGTTCGTTGAAGGCGGCAGTGTCTTCATAGTCTTTGACAATATTGTCAAGTTGGGCGGTATCCTGATTGCTGTAGGTGTATATGCCTCCCAAAGTGTCTTCAATGAGCGTCTTGATGTTTTTGGTCATGTTTCCCATCTCCTTCTGACGGGCCTCCGACGCTTCTATCTCTTTCTGCAAGGCTTTGTCATGAAGGGCGAAAAGTCCGGATACTACGCTCAGGGCGGCGGCAGCAGCGGCTCCGTATTGACCGAGATTGCCAAGGCCCAACGACTGTAGGCCGGATGCGGTCTGCGAAGCGGCTCCGAGGGCGTTGCTGCCGATATTCATGGCATCGACAAGCGGATTGTCTTCCAAGCCGAGGGCGTTGAAAAGTTCAATGACTGGGTTCAGACAGTCTTGCAGTGCCTTGAACTTCTGGGCGAGTGCGGATATGCCTTTCCCGAAATCGTCATAGTCGCCTTGTGCCTCGTTTTCAAGTTCTGCCTTCGTGTAGGTCTTGTTCGCCTGCAAGCCCATCTTCTTCGCCTGTGGACCGGTAAGGATATAATTGCCTTTATAGTCATCACCAAAGCTGTTGAGGTACGATTTGATGGCGTTTCCTCTTGACGTGCTTTTGAAAATGGCATCCATCGGATTTCTTTCAATAGACTCGCTCTTCAGCTTGTCGAGGGCATCGCGCAACTGTTTCACCACCTCGACAGACAGTCCTGTTTTTTTCGAAAACGTGTCGATATGGCCGAGCATGGTGTTGATGGTGTTCGATGACACTCGGTCAAGATCATCGAAAATAGTTACCCAGTCGGTGGTTTGCTTGAATTTCTCAAACTCCAGTTTTGCCGAATTTTCTTCGTGGGTTTTCTTGGCGCCTTCTTGTGCCCGTTGGCGCATCTGCGGATCTTTGATCTCCTTGATGAGCTCTACCTGGCGCTCGTAACGTCTGTTCTCGTCCGCTATCTGCTGGTCTATGGTCGCATTTTTCTCGATAGTCTCTGCAAGCAGGTCTATCGTCTCTTTTTGTATCTTGTTTTGCTCGGCTTTCAACTTGGAGATGAGCACGGATATATGCTCTGAGCCTTTACCGAACTTCTCATTGAGATTGTTCTCGTCCATAGACATCACGTCATCAATGGAGAGATTGGTCTTCGAACGGCGGTTGGCAACGGGGAGATAGTTCTCGATTTCGGCTTTCAGGTATTTCAGCATCGAGTCGTTGGATACACTGCCGCCAAACGCTATCTTCATGGAGCCTTTGCTGTTGCCGGTCAACTCATAAATCTTTTTGTACGTCTCGTATTGTTCTCTGAGAATGTAAAGACGCTTGCTCAAAGCGCTGTTCGCATCTTTGATGGCTTCCTCGTCGTCTTTCCGGTTTTCTGTGTAGATGCCTGCTATCTGCTCGTCACGGTAATTGCGGCGGTCTTGGGTCGACATGGAGAGGGTGCCAAGAAGTGCGTGGATGCTTCCTTTATAATCCCTGTAATCACGGATAGGGTAGCCTTTCTTGTTGTCAAATATGGCTTTGAACTCTCCGTCGGAACGGAGCTTGTCAAGTGCACCGCTCTTTCCATAGAGTTCTTCTGTCTTCTTGATTTCTTGATACAGCTTCTTGTACAGGTCTATCCTCGTTCGCAGGTTCTCAAGTTCTTTGTCTTTTTCGTTCTTGGTCTTCGGTATTTTGTTGCTCTTCTTTAGATCGCCGTCATAGTAGTAGTTGAGAAGGTCTTTGGCGGCTTTCTTGGTCTGCTCGTATTCGTACTTCTTTACATTTACATCTTTTGCATGGGAGGATTTGGCACTCTCGTACTCGTTTTTTAAATGGTCAATGTCGTTCTTGGCTGCATTTCTCGCTTCATACCAACTGTCTTTCTCTCCCCAGCTTTCGGCAAGTTTTGTATACAAGTCGCTTTCCATCTTTTGAAAAGAGGAAAATTTCGGTATCCTGCCGACAAGAACGCTTTGCAGAGAGTTGAACTTTTGGTCTCCGTTGATCACAAGGTCTATGACGGCCTTGAACTCGGAATTGGCAAGCATGGTCTGCAAGGTCTTTTCCAACTCTGGATATTTCTTGATAAGACCGTTTCTTGCATCGTTCATCAACTCTTTCACCTTGTCTTGCTCTGCTTTCGTAAGGGGAACGTTAGCCTTTATCTTTGCCGCCATCAATGAAGAGGTCTGCGAAATGAGCTCAAACATCTTGTCGCGCACTTCGCCTTGAAGCCAACTGTCCTTTCCTCCGATGCCGAAAGACTCCAGCACTGACACGCGCAGCATGTTTGCCTTGTCTTCTGGGATCTCCAATGCGGAGAAAATGTTGCTCATGGCTTGCATGGCTGCCATACGCATCTTCTCGTCTTTCGCAATGTCACCAAACGAACTTGTGATTTTTGCCTTGATCGTGTCTATGAACTTGTTGTAATATCGTTCTTCGTTCGTCGTGTCTTTTCCCGAGTTTCTCGCATCTTGCAAGTCTTTAAGGGCATCGTTGGCATCACCAATGTTCAACCGTAGAAAATTGTATGTGGAACGTTGACTGAGTTTTTGGGCAGCAAGCTCTTGTGCCTCTTTCAACTTCTCGATTTCTTCGTCGAGGTATTTGAGGGTTTCCTTACGGTCTTTCTTGCTCTCTGCGGTCGTCACAATGTCTAAATGGCAGTAGGGGGCAAGTTCTTTCAGCTTCTTCTCGTATTCGTCAATCGTGTTCTCAATTTCCTTGGTGTCTCCGCCTGCAATGGTT
This sequence comes from Lachnospiraceae bacterium, assembly GCA_963654295.1. Taxonomy (GTDB): domain Bacteria; phylum Bacteroidota; class Bacteroidia; order Bacteroidales; family Bacteroidaceae; genus Prevotella. The sequence continues at coordinate 7,176 of CAVJZZ010000056.1, forward strand.
ATCTTGGCGTTGTTCTCTTTCGTAAACTCACTGATTTGCTTGATGCGGTCTTGAAGCTCGTCCTGGGTCTGCTTCATCTGCTGACTGATTTCCTGGTATTTGCTGATGGCATAGGTGATACCGAACGTGACACCGGTCATGACAAGGCCTGGCAGACCTCCGATGAATGACCACATGCTCTTTCCCAAGCCGGCCAGCCCGCTACCCACAAGTTTGATGGCTGCCATGCCGGATGTGGCGAAATTCGACCACATGTTCTTGAAGGTGCCTCCCAATCCGTTGATCGACAGGTATCTTTTCATCACAGCCCATCTGCTCGTGACGTTGGCGGTTGCCGCCTGCTGCTGGAGCAGGGCTCTGTATATCTCATATTGCTTGGCAGAGATATGGCCTGATAGTCTCAGTCTGTTCAAGTCTGACTGGGTGAGTTGCTTGGAAACGGCAAGTTGTCGTAGGTCTGCACCTGTAATCTGATTCTTGGTGGCAAGAAGATTGCGCTCTATCTGTGTGAGCTGTTCGCCGTTCATCACTTTCTTTTGCAACTCATTGGCAATACTTCCCTTGTTCTTCAGAAAAGAGGATCCGGTGTTGCTGCCGAGCATCTTCTTCATCGCAAAACCAGCGAAGAGGGTACCTACGGGCAATGCAAGGGTGTGCATGGCCTGTACAAGGGCGGTGGCTCCGTCCAAGGCGGTCTTGAAGAAACTGCCCACAAGGCTGTTCCCGCTCGCAAACTCGGCAAGCATAATTTCCCACGCGTCCTTGAGCTTATTGTATCGGCCAAGAAGGGTCTCGCTCAGTGTCTGCTGCATGTTATAGAACTGACCGCCTGCATCGGTCATCTCCCAAAAGATGTTCTTTACATCGGAAAAACTGACGTCGCGCTTCGATATTCTTGTCTTGATTTCGGAGGTCGTCACCTTTTTGCCTTCTTTCTTCGAGTAATACTCCGACAACTTCTCAAGCAATGGGATACCGGCATACGCTATCTGTCTCAATTCTTTTCCATCGAGCCAGCCGCGTGCTTGCACCTGTCCGAAAGCAAGGGCAATACGGTCAAACGACACGCCGAGACCGGAAGAGATGTCTGCAAGGCGCTTGGTGGTGTCGTACAGCTGATCGTATTCTACGCCGTAGGCGGCAAGCTGCTTCACATCTCGGTTCAACTCCGAGAATGTGAACGGGGAATTGAGGGCAAGTTCTTTCACCTGTCCGAAAAGGGTATTGGCATTTTGTATATCGCCAAGAATGGACTGGAGAGCGATATGTTGTTTCTCCATCTCACCGCCCGTGGTGATGATGCTCATGGCGAATTGCTGGGCACCGAACACAAGGCCTCCTTGCAGGAACAACGACTTGATGTCTTGGATGGTGGAGTTCAATTTGCCGGCATGGCTGTTTGCCTGCTCCAGTCCCTTCACCAAATCTGACCGCACCTTTGCTGCCGTCTTCGCAATCTCCTGCTGACGCTTCTGCTCAAGTTCTATTCCCTTCTGGGTTTCTTTGTTTGCCTTGTCATAGGATGCTGCAAGATTGTTGGCGGCTTGAACTTCGCGTCCATTGCCGATATTACCGAGTTGTCCGATAGACGCTGTTCCATTCGTTTGTAAACCGTGGAGTATGTCGCGGAGGTCGGCAAGCTGGTTCTTTAAATGACCTATCTTTGCATCGGCTTCACTGGTATCCAAACCGAGCATCTTTGAGGTGTAACGCTTCTCTTGGAGATTTGACAACGCTTTCTCCATAGATTGGATGCGCCGCTTCGACACTTCGATTTCCCGTTGTCTTTGCTTTTCTGCTTGGGCGTCCTCTCTCGCTGCCTTGGCTGCGTCACGGATGGCTTGTGCGTTGCGCTTCTCCTCCTCTCGCTTGGCGGTCTTGTTGGCCCGCTCTTGTGCTCGGTTCAGCTCTTTTTGAGATGCCGTAGCTTCGTCAAGCGCACGTTTCACATTCCTTACCTCTGTTGCATAGTCCGCAGAGGATGCACGTCCGCCCATTCCGAGCAGTTTCGGGTTCTCGTTGGAGATGCGGTTCATCAAATCCTCGGCAACCTTCAACTTGGCTTCAAGTTTGGAGGTGTCGACGTTAAGGGCGAGACCATTCACCCCCACCTTCTCTGCCTTATCCTTGGCTACACCGAGGATGGAATAAAGCTCGGACATCTTACGGGTGTCCTTTTCTACTTGCGCCGCTCTTCGCTCAGACTGCTTCTTGGCATCTGCCGTAGCCTTCTCGTCTGCCTTGCGCTTCGCTTCCTGCAACTCCATGTAGCGCTTGGCGTAGTCAGACATGGCTTTCAACTCGGCTGCTTGTTCGCTCTTCGCTATCTCCTGCTGACGCTTCTGCCTGTTGTATTCACCGGCAAGCTCCTTTTCTTGGGCAATAACCTTGCCTTTCTCACGTCCGTAGGCTTGGGTGGCAGTTGCTGCCTTCGTCATTTCCAAAGTCATGTCGGAAATGAGATTCTTCATCTGAGAAGCATCCGTCAAGATGGACTTGTTGTCCTTTGCAGCCTGCAAACGTGTCAACACTTTGTCAAGCTCGGTAATACTGCCGGCGAGCATGGAGGTGTTGAAACCTTTTGCAGCGCCTTCTGACATCAAATCACGCAACTTGGCAAGCTTCTCGCTCACGCGGGATATGCCTGCTTCTGCTACCGCCGTGCCTCCTGAAAAGGCCGACAACGGATTTTCTTTTCTGAAATTGTCGGTTATCTCTTTGACATCACGGAACGTCATTCGCAGGACTTTGGCATAATCTTGCAGCACATTCGCACTGTCAACGCCTCCGCCGCCTCTGCCTTTTTCCTTGTCCTGCAACTTGAAAAGTTGGTTGTTGACATTTTCAAGCATCTTTTCAGCTTCTTTCAGCTTGGAGGTGTCAACATTGGGATTCAATGTCCGAAGCTCGGAAATCTTACGGCGCTCAATGTTGATCCTTTGGAGCATGTCAAGATAGGTAAGGGCGTTCTTGACGGTCTCTTGTAATTCTTTTGCTTTGTCGTTCTTCCCGTTCTTTCTCAGCTTCGATATTCGCCTGTTAATCTCGTTGAGCACATCGGCAAACTCTTTCGCTTTTTCTGCCTGCTCCTTGAAACTTTTCTTGTCCGATCCAAAACCTTGTATCGTACGGAGCATAGCATTGGCTGCGTCATCGCCGCTTTTTAACTTGTCAATGATTTTCTGTATTTCCTTGGACGTGTTGTCTTTCACGCCAAGTTGAAACCACAAGTCTCCTAAACTATTACTTGCCATATCCTATATCGTTTTATTTGTTATTCAATCCGTTCCTTAAATAATCTCCAAGCGAAATCTTCTGACCGGCGAGGCTTTTTCCCTTGTGCTTCTCGGCCCATTTGTCTGCTACCTCGTCCATCTTTTGCTTGGTATGCACTTTATCATTGTTGTCCTTCGGATATACCACCAGAGGCTGGTCTGCCACCATCAGGTCTATCTGTGCAGATGTGTAACCCCACCAGTAGTCGTAGGCTGCTATACCGTATCTCCTCGCAAAGAGAAAACCGAACTTCTCGGCTAACGAGTAGGCTGCTCCCCAGCTTGTGCGGCTTGGATAGCTTTTGCTTCGCTCCTCGTCATCGTCATCATTACGTCCGTCATCCCTGTCGACAATATGGTAGCCAACGAGTATGCCGTCGATGGAATTTTTTTTTTGGAGCAATCAAGCACACGCAACACTTCCACTATATCGACATCCTTGATGTAGTAGAGCCATCTCCAATAGAAGGCGTAGCACAGGCGTATCTTCCATATACTGTTGAGTAGGAGACAGACGCATATCTTTACATTGCGCTTCCATTCGTTCTTCTCCTTCAGATTGATGGAGGCGCACTTCCTCATAGTTCCTTTCCTGAGCCACCCGAGCTTGTGCTTCTTTCCTCTGAAAACAAATTCGGTCGGCGCATCTTCCATTACGCTGTTAAGCAACTCCTGCAACTCCATTTTTGGTTGCTCGATGTTCTTTTCTTCTGCCATAGTTGTCGGGTTAAATGAAGAAGGGCGGCACGGCTCTGAGTTAGCCTGCCGCCCAACGGTTTGTTATCCTATCTTTTTACCTATAAAAACAGCTTCCTATTCTGTCGCTTCGGCATCAGCCGTTGTTATGCTGTTGCTTTTTTTTTGAGCCATGCCATTGACTGACTGCCCGCACCTTCGATAGTGCCCGTGAACTGGATAGCGAATGGCTCTGTGCCTGGGTTCTCGTAGAGAGGCTTCGCCCACAACGCCACGTTGGTGATCACCATCAGGTTCTCCTTCTCCTCGTCAACGAGTACGAAGGTTCCTGTCACCTTGTGCTTCTTCAACTCAATGGATACACCCTCGTAGCCATTCTCGTTGTCAAGCTCGCTGTCACCTGTGGTGAGAGTGAGCTTGGTGATGTCTTTCACAGCTGCTGCACCGTAGGCGAGGGTGAGTACATCCTTTGCCTTGGTAGGCACAGTGAACTGTACGGTCATGTCGCCGAGTGTTGCGGATGATGTCCAGTCGCCGTCAAGACCAATCACCTTGTAGTGGTTGATGGTGGGGTCGTCCTGGCTAATCTGCAAGGTGTCGACTGTCACGGGGAGGTCGTACTCCGGTGTGATGGAAAGGGTAGACTGCGAGAAGTCTACTACTGCGCTTGCATAAAGCAATGAGCTGGCGCCGTTAAATACGTCCTTGAGCTCCTGTTTTGTCTTTGTTACCATAATCGTAATGCTTTAATTGTTATCCTGTTTGTGATGATATTTACTTTGTTCTGAGTTTTCCCTGTATGATGGTTACCGAGAAACCGTCGCCGTCATCGTCCTGTAGGGTGATGCGAGGGTTGCTTACGAGGATATTCTTGGTGGAGATTGGAAATTTCTCCAATACTGACTTCACCTTCTCCTCAACCTTCGAGACATTGAATCCGTTGGGGTTGGCGGAAGAAACGGTGTCCCGCACATACACCTCTATCTGGGCGGTGGTCGTGTAGTCGTCGTAGCGACCGTCGTTGCTGATCTCGTTGTTGTAGATGGCGGACGGAAAGTAGATGACGATATAGCTGTCTATCTTCGTATCAACTGACTTGGGACGGTTGCGGGGATACACTTTGTCGCAAATCCCTTTTACGGCGTTCCCTATGTCGAAATACAGTGTCTTGATGTCTACCATATTATATATGTTTGAAGTATCTGACTATATAGTCTCGAAGCGACGATATGACGTCGTGCTTACGTTTCACTTCTACGAACTTGGCGTAGTCAACACCGGCAACGAGGAGAAATTCCCAAGTGCTGTCATACCGCCCTTTCCCGTGCTCGTGATAAAGCAGTTCGTCTTCTGCTGTCGAGGGACCGTCTTCACCGCCTTCGCCATATTGACCTTTAAAGGGCTTTCTTCCGCTGTCTTTGAATGAGAACGGAGACCTGTAATATCGGTCAAGGTTATAGCGCTCGCCTTTGGCAAGGGTCGGACGGGTCGGATCCGGACCTGGAGCATAATGGATGGACTGCAAGGACCCGTTGTAATAGGTGCCTGCGGCTGTTGACTTGTAAAGGTTTCCTGTAACATCGTCATAGTCTCTGTACTTGTCAACTGAACTCATGGCGGCCTTGGCGGCACGGTCCATCTTGGCCTGCATTTTGACGACCAGCATCTGGCGTATCTTCTTTTCTACACCGATAAATTGTGTCGCTATGCTGCTCATGGGCTATACTCTTGTGAAATCCCAGTAAATCAACGTCCTGTTGTTGTCAGGCTCGCAGTCCTTGATCATGCCTACCTCGGTGTTGTTGCCAACGGTGGAGTATATCGTATCGCCGTCAAGAGGACATTTTCCGGCATCCCATCCGTCATATCTGACCGGGATGGATGACTTCCTCTTATTTTGGTCCACGTTGCTGTCTCCTTCCGTGGTGGTGTCGGTAAAGCTGCGTCCCTTGCCTTCGTAGATGATTACCTCCTCGTCATCGGTCGGCGCATCATCGTCGGCAAACGGATTGTCTTCGTCGCCCTTCCCCTGCACCAGCCTCACTATCCTGATAGTGTGCGGATACCTCGGGTTGTCTATCTTTAGCTTCTTGACCATTTCCGTGCCTCCTTATTGGATGATGTGCGGCAGGGGCTGGCCCCACAACGTGCGGTTCGACCTCTTGATGCCGTGGGAGGTCATTCGGAAGGTGGACTTCTTCTTCAACGCCGAATCGGGCTCAAGATCGGCATAGATAGCGTTGGCCTCTGCCTTTAGCTCGCTGATGTCGTCGTTGGAGAGTTCGTAGCCGCCTCCCGAATGGGTCCATCCGTTGTCGGTGTCGGAGGTGTTGTTGAACTTGCTCGGACCCAACACAAGCCACTTCAAGATGTCGGCATAAGCCAACCTTGCGGTGTCCTTGTCGCAGTCCATATAGGGTACGTCATAGTCAAGCTCGCGGTCCACGAGAATCACCTTCACGCAATCCTCGGGAACCTCAAACTTAACCTTGTTGATGAGGTAGTCTCCTATTGTAAGTACTTTTGCCTCTTCTTCCATAACAACCATACAGTTTTATTTTTATCCCTTCTGAGAGATGTCGATGATGACGTGGTCCATAAAGTCGGTCAGCGCGGGTACTGCCGCCAACATCAACCTTGTGTGCCACTCCGTGAAACGACCGTCTCCGTTCGTGGTGTTCTCCAACAGACCGAGTCCGTTGTTGGTCGTACCGTAAACGGCTTTGATGCTCGGGTTGCCCCAACGCTCGGTCATGCGGCGGTCAAGGATCTCCTTGCGCTCAAACTCCACTACCTTGCCGGCAGGACGCAACACAACAATGTTGTCTGCCCATGCCTGTGCGGTGGTGTCGCTTGTCAAGGTCACGTTGCGCTCACGCTCGGTAACAATCTCAATCGGAGATACGCCCTGTATCTCGCTGAACGCCTTGCTGAACTGGTCGATGGTCACGTTCATTCCTTCTACATAGGCTACGTAGTGTGCCTTACACCAGTTGATGTAGAGATCCTTGATGCTGCTGTTGGTCAGGAAGGTCTCATAGAAGGTCTTGCGGGTCATCTGCCATACGAGGGCTCCGCTGTAACCGCCTCTGTCCTCACGATACTGCCACTCCTTCTTCTGCATCTGGGCGAGGATGTTGCAGTCGCTGTCGGTCCATGCCTTTGCACCGGCTTTCTGGAAGTTCTCGGTGGGGATGAGGGCCTTGTGGATAGGCGCCTGAATACCCATACCGATGCCGGTGTAGTCTATCTCACCGGTTGACATCAACTTCGCAGTGAGGAAGTTCATGGTGGTGTCGAGGGAGTCCATCTTGTCCTGCACGTTGTCTGCCCACATCTGAATGAGGTCTGCGTCGTTGCCGAACTCCTCATACTGCTTCAAGCTGTAGTCCAGCTCTGTGGCTTTCTGTGAGAAGCCTTCTGCAATGAAATCGGGGATGGTGGCTGAATACCATTCCAAACCTTTCTTGTCACCTACAGTTGCATCGCCGAGGGGTGCACGCATGGACATGAGTTTTGCAGCCTCCAACTTCTTGCACTTTACGGAGAATGTGGCCACACCGTTGTGGTCGGTGGGGGTAAGGTTGGGTGCAATCTTACCCTGGGTCAGATACCATCCGTAGTTGGTGAAGAAGATGTCCTTCTTGTCAAGGAAGGTCTGCAAGAAACGCTGGTTCTCTCTGTCCGAGAAGAACTTCGCATATCGGGAATTTGTAAAATCAAATTTTGCCATAACCTAATACAATCTTTTTCGTTAAACAATTAGAGAGAGAACCAGCTGTTTACCTTCGCCGTGTTGATGGCGAGCAATGCCGGGGGAATAGGACTCATCTTAGACTTGTAGAGTACTGCGCTTGGATGTGCCAAAGCTGGGGTTACAAGGTAGAGGGCACCGCCCGTGTAGTCGCTGTCTGATGTGCGTGGAGTGAAACCGAAGTCGAAGTCACTTGGGAAATAGGCGTTGGGGTTCGTCACCATAGGCAATACGCTTGCGCCTGCCTCTGCTGCTTCTACCAGCACGTCTCCTTCTTTCAATGCACCGAGTGCTTCGGAAAGGGTCACTTTCCATACGTCTGCATCTTCGTTGGTGGTCACTTCTACGGCTGTGATGGTCACACCCTTGCCCTTGGTGGCGAAGGTCTTGCCGCCAACCATGATGTTGTCGCCTGCGAACGGTACGTGCTTGTAACCGTCTCGTACAAGGTAGATGTCGGTGTCTGTAGCTGCGGCTGCGGCTGCTACTTGGTATGATTTCAAAATCTTTACGCTTGCACCGCCTGTCTCGCCGTCTCCGAGTCCGTCGGTATATTCCACAATGTCACCAACAAAGGCTTTTGCAGGTCCCTTGAAGGGATTGAGGAGCTTACCGCCGAAGGTTGGGTAAACGAGACCGTCCTTGGCTGCACCTGTCAACTGGACGAAAACCGACTTGGTCCCGCCAATCTTGCCGGATGCCTGAATGAGCACGGCTCCATTGAACACCGCACCATTCATTCTTTCATGATAAAAATCTGCCATAATCTTTTTACCTTTAATTTGTTAATGTTATTCTGTTCGTATCTTGTATGGTCTGGCAGTTAAATCTGATATGGCTTAGTCTCTCTTGCGGAGCGTGGCAATGTCATCCCATAGCTTGTCATCGCCCTGGTTGTTGCCACCGACTCCACCATTATGAGGTTTTGTGCTTGGCACATAACCGGCTGCTTTCACATCCGCATTGTAGAGCTTCTCTGCCTTTGCCACAAGTTCGCTTACGTCAACGTTCTCGTCGGGCAATTCCAACTTCGAGAGTGCCGTCTTCGCAAAGAATCCGTTGAGCTCCAGCCCCGCCTTCTCAAACTTGTCTTTCAGACCTTTCTTTACCGCTTCCATGGTAGCATCCCTTGCCGCCTTGGTGTCGCGTTCTTTGTTGGCTTTTTCCATAGCGTCGAGGCGCTCGGTCAGCTTCTTGATGAGTTCGTCGGAGGCGGAGCCGGTATTACCTTCTTCCTCTTCCTTCTTCCTCTTGACTTCCTCTTCCTCTTGCTTCTTGCGCTCTTCCTCGGCTTCCTTGTTCTTCTTCATCTCGTCTGAGACGTTCTTGTGAAGGTTGCCGTCCATGCGCTTCAAGCGGTTCGCCAACTTGGTAATCAACTTGTCGTTCATCGACTCGTCATCACCCATGTCTTCAAGTACATCATCAATCTCCTCGTTGATGGTCTTCTTGCTTAGTGACTTGAACTTGGTGGTGTCCACCTTGTCATTCACCAATTCTAAGAGTTCTTCTCTTGTCATAAAAGTTTATTTTTGCCGCATTTTAACCAGTTCTTCTGCTTAAAATGTATAAATAATGAATATTCATACGCAAAAATAGGTATAAATATACAATAATCCAAATATTATTCTATATTTTTGCATGCAAAAACGTATATTTATGCTAAAAGACGCCTTCTCGGGTCTTCTTCTCGACAATGGGGACCATGTTTACACGCAGGAATTCATTCAGTCGCTCAGAAACGCCGACAAGAAGAACCCAGACAACTTGAAGATTATAGCACAGCGTGGTGGGCAGGAGGATGGTCTTGCTACGTTCGCTGATATTATGATTTTTGGCGGCTCGCGAGGAGGCGCGAAGTCGTTTACTTCTCTCATGGAGGTGCTCAAAGACATCAAGAACCCAGACTTCCACGCTACTATCCTCCGTAACGAGAAGGATGACTTGCAGTCGCTCGTCACTGACTCTTACAAACTCTTCTCTCAGTTCGGCACTTACAACAAGTCATCGAACGACATGACGTGGAACTTCAATAATGGAGGTTGGCTAAAGTTCTCATACTATGCTGGTGCTTACCAAGACTTCAAGACTCGCTTCCAAGGTCGCCAGTACGCATACGTCTGCATTGATGAGGGTACGCAATGTCCGTACAAGAAATTCAAGTACCTTCTCACCAACAACCGAAACGCTGCTCATATCCGCAACCGATTCTGGATTACTTGTAACCCTGACCCTGAGTCGTGGGTGCGCAAGTTCATTGATTGGTGGGTGGATGAGAATGGCTATATCGATCCGGACAGAAACGGTGTGATACGCTATTGCTTCATGGATGGCGATACACCCGACTCTATCTATTGGGGTGATACGCGCGAGGAGGTCTATGAGCAGTGCAAGGGCATCATCGACTCGCTTTGGAAGGATAGTTACGAGGAGCTTGGATACACCAAGCTGGAGATGTTCATCAAGTCTGCTACATTCATTCGTGCCGACGTTTCGGAGAACATCAAGCTCATTTCTACCGATGCTTCCTATATCGCCAACCTTGCACAGCAGGACGAGGAACAGCGTATGCGTGACTTGGAGGCTAACTGGAACTGGAAGGCGGCTGGTGATGATATGATCAAGATGGAGGACTTGGACGAGATTTACGACAATGCCGAGCAACTTGGCAATGGCACTCGCCGTGCTTCTGCCGACATTGCCTTCACTGGTGGTGATAACTTTGTGATGTGGCTTTGGGAGGGTTGGCACTGCCGTGACCTCGTAGTGCTACGCCTCGACCCGAAGACGCTTGTGTCGGTGGTTAAGTCCAAACTAACAGAGTGGGGAGTGGAGGAGTGCAACTTCACCTACGATATGCAGGGCATTGGACAGTACTTCAAGGGATTCTTCAAGGATGCCGTGCCATTCAACAACCAGGCGGCTCCTATCGCTCAGACGAAAGAGGAGGAAGCTGGCATAAAATACCTCTACAAGGATTTGAAATCGCAGTGCGCCTGGCTCTTCTACAAGAAAATTAAGAACAAGGAGATTTCCATCGACTCTTCTCTCTTGGAACGCAAGTATTCGGGCAATGGCTTCGACAAGGTCCCGCTCAGGCAGGTTTTGCAAAAGGAGCGAAAAATGCTACGACGTGATGAGGCGAGTGATGACCGTGGCTTCAAGCTGCTGCCGAAGAAAATCGCAAAGAAATACGTAGGTCACTCGCCCGACTTCTTTGAGTCGTGGTTCTATGTGATGATTTTTGAATTGTATAAGAAAAAACATAATAAGATTAAAGGATTATGGAGACTTTGAATTATCGGGAGATTCTCGTC
>CAVJZZ010000057.1:0-17917 GCA_963654295.1 Lachnospiraceae bacterium
TTACCTCAAGTCGCTTTATGGGGTAAGGGGATTTTGTGTCATAAAAGATTCCACAACCTGTTTTTGACTCCTCTGGCTTCAATAGATTCCTTCTTTTGCTGGAAAAATCTCCTTATCCTCGGGAGTTGCGGATTTGAGGTTTTCCAATATTTGGTTCATATATTTCATACTGATTAGTAACTTGTTCCAAGCCTATTTCCAAAACTTTTGCCGAGGAATAAATAAAATGTCGGTATTTAGTTTTACCGGCATCGTAAGTTCTGCAACCATCGCTCTGTTTTCTTTGTTGCTGATACCTAAATATGGAGTTTTGGGATATGTTGTAGCCACAATAGCTGCCAATATTGTAACAGGACTTTTCACATTCGTCTATTCAAAATCATATAAATATCTTGTCTTCACTGCTTTCAGCAAAAAGCATTTGATAGAAATGCTTAAATTCTCCATCCCTTTGATGCCTACAGCTGTGATATGGTGGTTGATATTTGGATTGAATAGACCTTTGGTGGAACAGTATTGTGGACTATTCGCTTTGGGATTGTTGGCAGTAGCAGGAAAACTCCCAAGTGTCATGGGAATGACAATTAATATTTTTCAGCAGGCTTGGACAATTACGGTATTGGAAGAATACAAGAAAGAAGGGTTTGCGGGATATTACAATAAGATGTTTCAGCTGATCTTCTTTGTCCAGGTGATTATGTGTATGGGCATAACCATGGCTGCGCAACCTTTTATCACAATCATGACGACAGAACAGTATGCTGAGGCATGGAAATATATTCCGCTGGTTACAATTGGCTCTTTGTTTTCTAACATCTCTGCTTTTGCCGGGACGGTATTCACGGCGTCAAGGGAAACAAAATACACCTTCATCTCAGTGATCTCTGGAGGCGTAATAAGTATCGCTCTAAACTTCTTGCTGATTCCATTTTTCGGATTATGGGGAGCTTGCATATCCATCATCTTTGCACACCTTGTCAGTGCTTTGACGAGAATATATTTCTCCATGAAATTTGTGCAATTTCGGAACGCTTGGTTTTATGTGATTGCAACAATCATAGCAATAGCATGCTTTTTCTGCTGCTTTATACCCAATTTGTGGATGCGCATAGCTGGGTATGTCGTCTGCAGTGCAGCCCTGCTTTTGGCGAACCGCAAGCAGATGATATGGAGTTATCAATTCATCTATGCGAGGGTGCAAGGATTTATAAGAAAACGAAAAGTATAAATGATTCTATCTATGAACATCGCATTTTATTTAGACATAGACCATGTGCAGCATTTGGACTGCACGAGGCTCTTGGAGGGCAACCCGGGGGTTGGCGGGTCGGAATATGAATTCCTGCTGGTGTCGTTCTTGCTCAGCCAACGTGACAACGGACTGGACGTGCATCTGCTCTCGCGTGGCGAGGTGAGCGTGCCGCATGAGCATCATGCAGTAGTAGGCGGTCATGAAGGGCTTTGCCGCTACTGCAAGGAGCACGGCATAGATACCTTGGTCATCAACCAAGGGCAGTATACCGACCGGACGATGCACGTCTTCGACGCTTGCGCCAGTTGGCTGAAGCTCATCCTGTGGGACCACAACGGCATGTCGGACCAGAAGTTGTCCGTAGTATACAGCAAGGCGTACATCAAGCGTGTGGTTTGCTGCGGACGCGAGATGCTGGAGCTTTACCGCGACCATCTCGCCACGCTGAAGTCTACCTATATATACAACATCTTCCCGATGCAGACAGCAGCGTGGTATAAGGAACATATCCAGATGGACGACAACCACAACGTGGTGTATATGGGCATGCTCTACCGCGTGAAAGGTTTCCACGTGCTTGCCAAGGCATGGAAGGATGTGCTGAGGCAGGTGCCCGACGCGCAACTCTACGTGATCGGCAGCGGCAAACTATATGACAAGAATGCCGTGCTCGGCTCCCGTGGCATCGCCTCGCAGGAGTTTGAGGACGAGATTATGCCCCATTTGGAGGATGAGAAGGGCAACCTGCTGCCCAGCGTGCACTTCTGCGGACTTCTCGGGGCGGAGAAGTTCGATGTGATGGGACGTTGCAAGGTGGGTGTGCCTAACCCGTGGGGTGAGAGCGAATGTTTGCCTATTACGACAATCGAGATGCAGCTGATGGGGTGCAACCTGACCACCATCACGCACCCTGCCTATCTGGATACGGTTTGCAATCAGGCGTATCTCTATAGCAAGCCTACGCAGTTGGCAGACTACATCGTGCGCCGTCTGAAGGCACCGCGCGACAGCTACGACGCCACCTACCGCTTCATCACCGAGAAGTTTGACATGGAGAACAGCCTTCAGCGCTGGGAACACCTCCTCACCACGCTCGACCAGCCCCAACAGTTGGAGCCAGTAAGCGACAAGAGCTATCAGATGAAGTGGCTGAAGAACGCCCTGCTCCACATAAAGAAGACTCTCCCCTTCACATCCCCCTTCCCCTGCGTCCACCGCTTCTACGACTTCCATGCAAGGGTGATGAGGAAAATTAGGAAAATGATGTAAAAAAGGATAATAAATGATATCAGTAGTTATACCTTTATATAATAAGCAAGACTGTATTCGCAAAACCATTGACTCTGTTTTGAGTCAAAAGGGGTTCGATGATTTTGAACTCGTTATCGTAGACGACGGCTCGACCGATGACTCTTGTCGAGTTGTTAGCGAATATAGCGACAAAAGAATACATCTATATAATAAGGTGAACGGAGGACCGGCATCTGCGCGAAATTTCGGAGTAGAACATTCGCAAGGAGAATGGATTCTGTTTCTTGACGCTGATGACAGCTTAGAGGAAGATGCCCTTTCCTTTTTTAGCCAAATGGCAAAAGAGAATCCTTCATTATCTTGTTTTAGTGCGAATCACTATTGTTCTACGGGAAATGTGCGAAAGGTATGTTCAAGATGGATGCCAAAAGGCATTGTCCGTTTCCCGTTTATATTTTGGTTCTTTGGCTTGTTCATGCCAAGGGCTGGTGCTGCAATGTTCCGTCGCACGATGCTTCTCAAATATCCGCATGATATTCATCTGAGAAGATATGAAGATGCAGGAATGCTTTTCGCTATTATGCGCAACGAAAGATTTTATAACAGCACAAAACCTGTGATGTGCTATAATCAAGATACGTTAGCAGCAAGTAATGGTCGAGAAGACATCGCAGAGGACTATATAGGGCATTTGGATGTTTCTGGAAAAAGTATGTGGGAACGATTTGTTTTATACGACCTTTATCACCAAGGTATGAGATTGTATCCTCGTCAGATTTCTCTCCTGTATGGTGATGGCTTTATACGTAAAGCAGACATTCTCCCTTACAAGCTGGCATGTTTTGTTAGATTGACAAAAAGAATTATCAATAAAATTTTAAAATGAAAGAATTTTCTGAGAAAGGAGTGAGAGGAAATATCTCCAAGACAACGCTTTGGGCGTATCGGGGGGGGTAATTTTTCTCTGTTTGTGTTTGGCTGTATCATTGAGTAAAGGGCTGTCTTTTCATAAAATAGGTGTCAAGCTATCCCTCATTGAAAAGAAGCCAGAAGACGCGCCAGACTACTGGTGCCTGAGAGGTTGGACGAGTTGTATACAGAAGATGATAACGACAACTGACGTCTGTTTCTTCGGACATAGCCAGATAGAAGCGAGTGATTTCCAAAGTTATTTCCCTAATAAGAAGATAGTAGAATTAGGTTATCCTGGTGACGATATCAAGGGAATGGAGAGACGCATAGAGCAAATAAAGTCAGTGCATCCAAAGAAGGTTTTTGTTTTAGCAGGCACTAACAGCCTAATGTATGACAAAGACGATTTTGAGCAGCGTTATAAAAAACTTGTCCTTGATATCAAGGATTCCGTTCCATCGGCAAAAATATACATTTTCAATATCATTCCTCAATGCAACGGTAAATTGGGAAAAACAGAAAGGAATGGTATTATAAGAGAGCGAAACGCTTTTATAGCATCATTCTGTGAGGGATGCCAGCTACCTATGATAGATCTCTATAATTTGTTTGTAGACAGAAATGGGGATTTAAAAGAAGAATTCACCATAGATGGAGTCCATATCAACGATAAAGGATACCGAATATGGGCTGAATTGTTGAAACCATATATCGAAGAATAAAAAATGTTACGCATTATAAAGAGTATTATTAAACTGCTATACGCAAAGGGAAAGTGGGGTAAAACGGTAAGAATAGCTTTTAGTAGTGTTCCAAGTATTCATGCCACCTTTGAATCTCATTGTCAGTTGCATCCACATGTGCATTTCAATGGTCATCTTGGATATGGATCTTATATAGGCTCTTATTCCCATTTATCGGCTCAAATAGGCAGATTTACATCTATAGCTGCTCATGTGTCAACAGTTGCAGGTCGCCATGCTTACCAAGCTCCCTATGCTACTACTTGTCCCATGTTTTTCTCGCTGAACCCTAATCATTATCAGTCAGGTTACACTTTTGCTACCGAGCAGATATTCGACGAGTTTAAACTTGCCGTGCCTGAGAAAAAGTTGGATGTGGAGATTGGCAATGATGTGTGGATAGGCGGAAAAGTGATTCTTATTGGTGGCGTGCATATTGGTGATGGTGCTGTGGTGTTGGCAGGTGCTATTGTAACCAAGGATGTACCTCCCTATGCCATAGTAGGAGGTATTCCTGCAAGGGTTATCCGCTATCGTTACGATGAGGAGACCATCAAGTTTCTTTTGTCCATCAAGTGGTGGAACAACTCGGAAGAATGGTTCAAGAAGAACTGGCGTCTGCTCTCCGATATCGATCAATTGAAAGAATATTATAAAAATAAATAGAGATAAAAGATGATTACTATGATGATTAAGAGTACCCGTATCCTCTTAGGGGGGGGGAAACGCAACGCTGTAAGTATGCGGCTGTTGCCATTGTCTAACCATAAAATGTGTGCTTAGACGATGGTGACAATAAAATATGTTCTCAAGAAACTCCCAAGAGTGCCGTTCTGGCTCGGGAGAAAGGTGTTGCTATGCATTATCCGCGCAAGGTTTAAAGCTAATGGTATCAAGTATGGCAAAGGACTGCAGATAGTAGGTGTGCCACTTCTGAAGGTGGAAGACGACACGACCATAACCATAGGTGACAACTGTGTCTTTCTAAATGGTGGAGCAAATCCGCTTTGCGCAGGACGCAAAACGGTGATATGCTGCCGCAAGGGGGCAAAGATTACCATTGGAGACTACAGTGGGTTCTCGTCTACGGTGTTCAATATCCGTAAGTCGCTGACTATCGGCAAACATGTGTTGGTTGGCGGAAATGTCGTCTTCATGGACTCGGATGCCCACTCGTTAGACTATCGCATCCGACGTGACTGGAAATTGGACGGCAAGAGCCATAAGGACAAGGAAATTGTCGTGGGCGACGATGTGCTCATCGGTATGGACTGCACCATATTGAAGGGCGTACACATCGGCAGCCGCTCGGTGATAGGTGCAGGAAGTCTGGTGACAAAGGATATCCCAGATGACTGTATCGCAGCCGGCAGACCAGCCAAAGTAATCAGATTCTTAACGGAGCAAAAACCATTGGGGGGGGTAATGAAAGACCTCTCTTAATTGGCTTGCGACCATGCGGCTCTCTCGCAAAATGTGCATAGGAGGGAGCCGCATGAAATATCAGTATTTCGGAAGATTTATCGTACGCAAGCTCCTCCATCTGCGCCGTAACCTCTGCCGGCATTACTACATACGGTATAACCGCATGGTGATGCGCCTATGTATCGGATGGAAGAACCTGGGGAAGGGGGCTGCGATGTTCAACCGCATCTATATCGACATCAACCCCAAGGCAAGGGTGACGATAGGCGAGGGCTTCGTGCTCACCTCGGGAGAGAACTTCAACGCACTGTGCAGACACCAACGGGGATGCATCGTGGCGGAGAGGGACAGCTCGGTGATAGAGATGGGACACCACGTGGGGATGTCGTCGCCCTGCATCTGGGCAAAGGAGCGCATCACCATAGGCAACTATGTGAGCGTAGGCGGCGACTGCATCATCATGGATTCGGATGCGCACAACCTCGACTGGCGCGTGCGTGCATCAAGCGAGATGTTCTCGCCTACAGAGAGTATGGACAGCCATACGTGCCACTGTGCGCCCATAGTCATAGAGGACCACGTGCTGATAGGGGCACGGTGCATCATCCTGAAGGGCGTGACCATCGGCGAAGGCTCGGTGATAGGGGCGGGTAGCGTGGTGGTGAAGAGCATACCGCCCCACTGCATAGCGGCAGGCAACCCCTGCAAGGTGATCAGGAAACTGGAATAATAGGGAAATATGAAAATATGGAAACGGTTAATATTAAAAGATTAAAATATGGAAATATTGAAATATGATTTTAATCTTTTCATCTTTCAATATTTCCATCTTTCAATATTCCCCGTTCTGTGTTCAGAAAAATATTCGTGAGGATTCTTGGCGGATTCGAAAGAAAGTAGTACATTAGTAGCCGAATTAAAACAAGGAGAAAGCAACATGAATACAGCAATGTTGGAACATAACTATATGGTGAACAGCTATTGGATGTTACTGAAAGGCTTGAGCGACAATGTGAAATTGGCTCTCATCGGTAAGCTTGCGTCTTCTGTGGCGAAAAGTGAGCCGGAGGAGACTGCGAGTCCGTCCCTTCTTCTTTCCGATTTCTATGGCTCTATGGCAGACGTTCCTTTTCCCTCTTCCAGGGAGATTGAACAAATTATGTCTGATGAAGACAAGGACATCAGCCAATTGTGCTTATGAAAAAGTATCTTCTTGACACAAACATCTGTATCTCCATTCTTAGGAAGGACGGAGCGTTAGGCAAGGTGCTGTCTTCTATCAGAATGTCACAATGCTATATATCGGAGATTACGCTCATCGAGTTGAAAGTAGGCGCTATTCTGGGAAAGGCTAAGGCTCCGCAGGGCAAATATGTAGACCAATGTCTGGATGCGTTTGTTTCCAATCTGACAATCGTGCCCATCAGTACTGCTATAGACAAGTTTGCGGAAGAAAAGGTAAGGCTGCAACTGGAAGGGACGCCCGCTCACAACAATTTCGATTTGTTGATAGGTTGCACTGCTGTCGTCAATCAGATGATAATGGTGACTGCCAATGTCAAGGATTTTAAGAACATCCAAGGCATACAAATAGAAAATTGGGAAAGATAAGAGAGCTTGTGCGGCATGGATAGTTCGAACACGGAAAACACGGAGACTCGTCGTAGACCCACTGACCAACGGGAGGTAATTAACGCAAGGCGATTAAATATGAAAAGATTAAACGATGGAAATATGGAAATATGATTTTAATTTTTCCATCTTTCAATATTTCCATCTTTCAATATTTCCCGTTCCGTGTTCAAAAAAAGAAGAAAAAGGATGGTGGTATCGGAGAAATGCACTATCTTTGCAAAGTATATACATTATTTAATATATTCATAATTATGGCACTTGAAATAAGAAGCATTCCTGTGCTGACAGGTGAAACTGCCGAGAGGTTCGTACGCGAGGCAGAGGAAATGGAGCGTAATCCAAAAAGGAGAAAATTGGTTTTCTCTTTCGAGGATATAGACCGCATCATGGAACGTTCACGCCAATATAGGAAGGAGCATGGAGGAAAGAGTCCTTTTGCAAAGTAATTGTTCGCTCTATCGAGTCAGTACTGAGGAAGAATTGGATTCTTTCAGTTGTGGTGACATAGAGCTCGATGATTTCTTCCATCAAGAGGCGTGTCTCTATGATGGTCAACTGTTGGGTAAGACCTATTTCTTTTCCACCAAAAGAGCTGGCAAGGATGAAATTGTCTGTGCCTTCACCTTGGCAAACGACAGCATCAAGGCAGCCCTGATCCCCAACTCTTCCAGAAACAAGATACAGCGGAAGATTCCCAACTCAAAAAGGACGAGAAGTTATCCTGCCGTGCTGATCGGTAGACTTGGGGTGGCGAAAGACTTTCAAGGCAGTGGATATTCGATAGGCTCTCAGATAATAGAATACATTGCCTCCTGGTTCGTGCACCCTGACAACAAGACGGGTTGTCGTTTTATCGTTGTGGATGCTTACAACAAGGAAAGCGTGCTACACTTCTACGGCAAGAACGGCTTTAAGTTCCTATATGCTTCTGAGGACTTGGAAAAAGAAGCAAACCATATTCCTGACGATGCCTCTTTGGAGTCGAGGATGATGTATCTCGATTTGTTGGGATACATACGATAAAAATCGTCAAACACGATGTAAAGATTAAACGATGGAAACGGTTGGTATTAAAAGATTAAAATATTGAACAATGGAAACGGTTAATATTAAAAGATTAAAATATTGAAATATGATTTTAATCTTTTCATCTTTCCATATTTCCATCTTTCAATATTCCCCGTTCCGTGGTCTGAAAAGTCCTCTGTTAAAGAGATATAAGGAATTTGGCGGTATGGGCGGAAAAACGTATTTTTGCACCATAAGACAGTGAAGGCTATGTGTAAATTCTCGGAAGCAAATAAAGACAAGCTCGGCTATGCTCTGATCTATATGGCAGAGCGAGTGAAAGACCTCAGCAAGACTAAGGCCTTGAAACTGTTGTATCTCATGGAAGAGCGTATGGTTCTGAAATATCACATCCCGTTTCTGTCCATTCCCTACGAAGTGTGGCAAGCCGGACCAGTCGCAAAAGATGTTTTCATCGACTTGTCTGACGGTCCTTATCTCTTGAAGGACTATATCAAGACAGAAAACCATCATTCAGGAACATATATCACTCCTATCAAGCCTTTTTGTGACGATGAATTCTCGGAATGTGAGATAGGGATGATGAATGATATATTGCAGAAATATGGCAAGATGACTGCTGCCGAACTCGTGGAGGAAACTCATAAGAAGGGGACGTTGTGGTATCAAGAGGCAAGTGAGAACGGCTTGCTGGAGGCTTTCCGTAATCATGAGTGCAACAATTCTGATTTAAAGATAGACTTTACGAAGGCTATGACGGCTTGCGCCGCAGAGTTTTATCAAGAAAGCCTCGACTTTCATCAAACAGCCAATCATCTAAGCATCGCAGCTCATGTTTGAGGAAGGTAATTTGTTGTTGTTCCGCCCTTTTGTGTTCAAGAATGGAGCACTGCCCAAGGACAAGTTCTTCTTGGTGCTTGGAAATATGGATGGAGATTTGTTGTTGGCCAGTCTTCCCACATCCAAAGACCATGTGCCTTCAGACATAGAGGTGAAGCATGGATGCCTCGACTTGGCAGAACGCTTCGTCAACGTCTTTGTCTTTATGTCTGGCGAGGAAATAGCAGTTCGTGAAACAGGAGAGGTGTTCTCGTTCTCGAAGAATACTTTTGTCTATGGCGCAAACCTGGATGTGTACAACGCTTCACAGTTGGAACTGCAAGAGCGATTGGCTCAAACGAGCATAGAACTCATCGGTGTCGTAAAAGAGGACGTGCTGGCAGAGCTGAAGGACTGTTTGGCCAACAGCAAAATGGTAAAGAACAAGTATCGCAAGATACTTATGCAATAGCATTAAGTAAGAACTCGGAAAGGCGATTAATATGGAAATATTAAAATATGGAACAATGGAAATATGAATTTCATTATTTCCGTGTATTCCGTGATTTCCGTGTTCAAAAAAATATTTATGAGGATTCATGTCGATTACAAAAGAAAGTGGTAAATTTGCGGGGTAAAGACAAAGGAAATATGGTTATGGAAACATTGGACAAGGATTTTTGGCAGAAACGTGATGCAGCCATGAAACGGTTTATGGCAGCAAAGGAACGTAAGAAGGCCCGTGTGGCAGAAATCACCCAAAGCCTTTGTGAAGAATATAAAGAACGTACAGGAGAATATCCTAAATATATCAATGTCTGGTGATGCAAGCTTCTCCTCATGCCCGTTAGCATCGAGGATATGGAAGGAGTGGAAAACTTTGCAGCTTTGATTATTCGCAAAGACAATCCGAACATCCTTGATATTGTTACGGAATTTTCAAACACTGTGGCGATGTTTAGCGTAAAACCAGAAAACTGCAGATAGGGGCAAGGTGATCAGGAGACTGGAATAATATGGAAATATTAAAATATGGAAACGGTTAATATTAAAAGATTAAAATATTGAACAATGGAAATATTAGGAAAAACAATCTTTCCATCTTTCAATATTTTCATCTTTCAATATTCCCCGTTCCGTGTTCAAGAAGGAATGTTGCACGAAAATTATGCAGTTTATATTGATTTCTGCACGTTTTTGATGCAAAAGTTGTAGCTTTGCATCTAAAATAAGGGACATATGGAACTGTTATTCGAGAACTTCAAACGCAAACTTCGGGATACTCCCACAGATCTGATACGCTACAAGTACCGGCAAATCGCTTGGCAAGGACATGCCTTCGGCTTGGTGGGACCGCGAGGCGTGGGTAAGTCGACGATGCTCTTGCAATATATCAAGATGCAGCTGGACTTGAAGGACACGCTATATGTATCGGCAGACAACCTGTATTTTGCATCACATACGCTGGTGGACTTGGCTGACCATTTCTACAAGATGGGCGGCAAGCATCTCTTCATCGATGAGATACACAAGTATGAGGGATGGTCGGTGGAGGTGAAACAGATCTATGACAGCTATTCCGACTTGCAAGTCGTCATCTCGGGCTCTTCCATACTCGACATTACAAAGGGGATGGCAGACCTCAGCCGCCGGGTGCCGATATACGAGATGCAAGGACTCTCGTTTAGGGAATACCTCCACTTGTTTCATGGCATCAAGATGGAGGCTGCCAGCATCGGCCAACTCCTAAGACACGAATATGAGATACCAGGCGTGGAGCATCCGCTGCCCCTCTTTCACGACTATCTGAGAAGGGGCTACTATCCTTTCGGTAACGACGATGCCTATGACATGGAACTGATGCAGGTGGTGGCGCAGACCATGGAGAGCGACATTCCCCTGTATATGAACGCCAATGTATCTGTGGGCAGGAAACTGAAGCAACTGCTGATGGTGGTGGCGGAAAGCGTGCCGTTCAAGCCCGTGATGCAGAAGTTGGCTGACGTGACGGGGATAAGCCGCAACTACATACAGGACTATCTGATGTATATGGAGCGGGCGGGCATGATCGCACAACTGCGTGATGCCGTGGGAGGTCTGCGAGGACTGGGAAAGACAGAGAAGCTCTATCTAGACAATACCAATCTGATATTCGCCCTTTCTCCCAAACGGGCGGACATAGGCAATGTGCGCGAGACGTTCTTCATGAACCAACTGCGTGTGCTGGGCGATGTGACCTCCTCTCCCGTCTCCGATTTCCTTGTGGACGGCATGACCTTCGAGATTGGTGGCAGAAAGAAAGGACAGAAGCAGATATCTGAAGTGGACAACGGATACATCGTGAAAGACGACATCGAGTCGGGATATGCCAACGTGTTGCCCCTATGGGCATTCGGTCTGCTCTACTAGCACCGAGCAGTTGCCCATCCGTGTCTTCCGTGTTCAGAAAAATTCGAGCCGGAAAAAATATTCATGATGTTTCTTGGCGGATTCGAAAGAAAGTAGTATAATTGCATTGCGGATAACAAAAATAAACAAAATTATGGCACAAACAGCAACAATGAATCCTGCTCAATTGCAACTTCTGGAGATGTTGTCATTCGTAAAGACCCCAAAGGCATTGCAAGACTTAAACAAGGTGATCTCTGATTATTTTGTGAAGATGGCGGATGACGAAATGAATATGATGTGGTCTGAGGGAACCTTGAACGAAGAACGTATCGAGGAATTCAGAAACCTTCATGAACGTACGCCATACAACAAGCCAACTCTACAAGAATGCCATCGAATCTAATGCCAAGTGTATAGTAACCGAGGATAAGCATTTCAAAGTTCTCGGCTCAATTCCTTTTCCAAAGGTAGAGGTCGTGGGCATTGACGATTTCAAATGTTATTTGGAGCGTTAGATAGGACAAACATTCTTTACGAAAACACGGAAGGGGGATTAATATGAAAATATTGAAATATGTAAATATGATTTTAATCTTTTCACCTTTTAATATTTTAATGTAATAGTTTCCGTGTATTACTTCCCGTTGGTCAGTGGGTCTTCGACGAGTCTCCGTGATTTCCGTGTTCAGAAAAAAGGCCTCCGTGTTCGGAAGAATTAGAATTTAGATTTTTATTCATTATCAAAGCCGTATAGGCGTCATGTGCGTGATGGCAATCACAGCCAGCACCCACATGATGCCCAACCATCTTTTGTCCTTACGGCTTCGAGCATAACATATACTTTTTATGATGACAGAACGAAAGATTAACTTATTCGTTCCAGGTCGCCTGTGCCTCTTCGGAGAGCATAGCGACTGGGCAGGCAAATACCGTGCGATGAACGCCAACATCGTGCCCGGTGCGGCTCTCGTGACAGGTATCGAGCAAGGCATCCATGCCACCGTAGAAAAAGACCATACATTTAAGGTGATATCCGATGCTCCCGAGATTGCCGACATCTGGCAAGACTTCGAGTGCCGTATGGACTTCGACGAACTGAAGAAGGTGGCCAAGAGCGGTTCGTTCTTCAGCTATTGTGCCGGCGTGGCAAGTTATATGCTGGAGTGGTACAAAGTTGGGGGGGGTGAAAATTCACCTTACCAAAATGGATATGCCGATGAAGAGCGGACTGTCTTCGTCGGCAGCCATCTGCGTGCTGGTATGCAGAGCCTTCAACCAGCTCTATGACTTGAACCTGAGCACCATGGGCGAGATGAACATCGCCTATTGGGGTGAGCTGCGCACGGATAGCCGTTGTGGCAGACTGGACCAAGCTTGTGCCTTCGGTGTGCGCCCTGTGAAGATGACCTTCGATGCAGAGGAGGTGAACGTGGAAAACTTCAACATCAAGAAGCCGCTCTACTGGGTGTTTGCCAATCTGAATGCCTCGAAGGATACCATCCGCATCCTTGCCGACCTGAACAAAGCCTATCCCTTTGCCGAATCGGAAAGGGAGCAGATGGAGCAAAAGGCGTTGGGCGAGATCAACCAGGACATCGTAGCCCGTGCCATAGACTGCATGCGGGATGGCAGAGACCAGGAGCTTGGCGCACTGATGAACGAAGCACAGGATGTGTTCGACCAATATGTGGCTCCCAACTGTCCTTCACAACTTCAGTCGCCCAAGCTGCACCGCACACTAAGCGACCCTCACATCCAAGAACTCGTTTACGGAGGCAAGGGCGTTGGTTCGCAAGGCGACGGATCCATCCAGTTCTTGGCAAAGGACGAGGAATGTCAGAAGAAGTTGGTTGACTATCTGAATTCGCAGGACATGCCAGCCTACAAGTTGACTATCCAGCCCAAGCACACCATACGCAAGGCGATTATCCCTGTGGCAGGTTTCGGCACAAGACTTTATCCTGAAACCCGATTCTTGAAAAAGGACTTCTTCCCGATTGTGGACAAGGACAACATGGTGAAGCCGGTAATCTTGGTGCTCATCGAGGAATGTCTTGCCGCAGGCATCGAGGACATCTGCCTGGTGTTGGGAGGCGAAGAAGAACGAGAGGTGTATCGTCAGTTCTTTGAAACGAAATTGTCGGAGGAGCATCTGGCAAAACTGCCGAAGGACAAGCAGAAATATGAGCAGCATATCCTGGAGGTAGGCAAGAAGCTGCATTATGTATACCAAACCGAGAAGAAAGGATTTGGCGATGCCGTGTATCGCTGTGCCGACTTTGCCGGCAACGAACCTGTGCTCCTGCTCTTGGGCGACACCTTATATATAAGTAACAGCAGCAAGTGTTGCGCCCTGCAGTTTATCGAGCAATACGAGAAGTACGGCAAGGCAATGGTTTCGATCAACGAGATACCACTGGAGAAAGTAAGCTATTACGGCATCATCACCGGCGAGTGGGTAAACGGCAAGGAGACGGCACTGAACATGAGTGCCATGTATGAGAAGCCTACGGTAGCCTATGCGGAGGAGAATCTTGGCGTGACATCTTCCGACAAACAGAAGAAATACTATAATGTGTTCGGGCAGTATATCCTCACGCCCGAGATTTTCGCCCAACTGAAGGAGAACATCGACAACGGCGTGGTCAGTTCACGAGGAGAGATCGAGCTGACAACAGCGTTGGACCAGGTGCGTGAGAAGAGCGGCATGATGGGCATCCGTCTGGATGGCAGGATGTATGACATGGGCATCCCCGAGGAGTTAAGAGAAACAATGTATAACTACGGAAAACAAAGATCATGATAACGACAATCAAGAAAAATATCTATTTGGTGACACTGCCGGAGATACCGGCAGAGAAGCTGTTGGAATACACCAACGTGCTGAAACTGTGCACTCTATTGGAAGAAGGTCTTCCGAAAGACCAGTTCGCCAACACCCTGTTTGTGTTTGCTAACACCGACACCAGATACCCCCTGCGCGAGGATGTCGTGATGGAAGTGGATACAAAAGGGTATAAGAAAAGAGTGCTGATTTGGTTTGGGGATGAGTTGGGACTTATTCCGTCAGACACTCTTTTAGGTCGATTTGATATTACGCTAAAAGCTTATATACATGAGGATCATGCAGAGAAGAAGCTGCTTGCCTTCCCGATGCTCCTTCCTGGAGAGGTTCCCGAATGTGACATCGTTCCTTTTGAAAAGAGAAAATATAATGTTTTCTTTTCAGGAAACTTGAATACGAACCGTGTGCCTCTGCTTGTGGAACTCAATCAACAGTCATCATGGTGGGAGAAGATGTTGGTTCCTTTCTATAGATGTAAAGGGGGCTGCAGACTTCTTGATCTCATATATGGTGGCAAGGAATTCGATTTGTCTGCACAAGTAGAGAAATCCATCATCCGTTTCAACAATGGATTCAACAAAGGTTTTTCAAAACCCGAATACGCCGCCATCACGGCGAGTTCAAAGATAATCTTGTCGCCAAGAGGATTTGTCTCTGCAGAATGTTTCCGAATATTCGAGTCTATGAGACAGGGATGTGTTGTGATCTGTGAGCAGCTTCCGCAAACTGCTGTATACAAAAACATTCCTCTGATACAAGTGAAGAACTGGAAGAATGTCCGTACCCTCGTTGACGAATTGCTTGCTGACGAGCAGAAACTGAAAGAAATGTCCTCGGCAACCATCCAGTTCTATCAGGAACATCTTTCGTTGGAAGCAATGGCGAAATATATCATCAGCAAGATATAGAAAACAAGCATTGAAAACATAGAAGCAATGAAAAACGTATATCTTATCATGGCTCATAATGAGCCTAAAATACTCAGTATACTCGTCAAGAAACTGAAGCAGGACGAACGCAACGATGTGTTGGTGCACATTGACAAGAAGGTGAAAGGACCTGCATATCAGGAGCTTGAACGTGTAGTACTAAATGGGGGGGGGTAAAATGTGTCCTGTTAGAATCAGCGTTACGTGGGGTGACCTCTCACAGATAAAAGCAGAGATGACCCTCTTCGAGGAAGCGGCAAAGGGCAAGTATGATTACTACCATCTGTTGTCGGGCTCAGACCTCCCCATCAAACCCATCAAAGAAATCGGTGACTTCTTCGACCAGCATCCCGGCAAGGTATTCCTGGACTGTGTGCCAGAATTGCCTGTTCATTTGAAGCGCACAAAGTTTTGCACGGACTATTATCATTTCATGAAGTTCTGCAGCTTGCCGATCATAGGTAAGGTATACCTTAAAATCATAGACAAGATGCTGGTGTTTGTGCAAAAGTTGTTGGGAATGTCCCGTTGCGCCAAAGATGGCTTCAAGATGTATAAAGGTGACAATTGGGTGAGCCTGAGTCGTGATGCAGTAGAATATTTGTTGAGCCGTAAGGATTTTATTTTCAAACGCTTCAGTTATTGTTGTTGTCCAGACGAGATTTATAAGCAGACCGTGCTTATGAACTCTCCTTTCCGCGATAGCGTATACCTGCCCGAACATTCCAACCAAAGGGCAAGACTTCGCCTCATCGATTGGGACAGGGGGCATCCCTATGTCTGGACAATGGCAGACAAAGAAGAGATACTTGCTTCGGGCAATTTCTTTGCCCGCAAATTCTCGACGAAGAAGGACGAAGCGATAGTGGACTTCTTGAATACATTATAAATATATGGTACAACCAAAGATTTCAGTGGTGACGGTGTGTTATAATGCCGTCAAGGAGATAGAGAAGACCATTCTCTCTGTCATCAACCAGACGTACCCCAACATCGAGTACATCATCATTGACGGTGGCTCGAAGGATGGTACGATGGATGTGGTCAATCGGTATAAAGACAAAATCAATGTCATTGTGTCAGAACCCGATAAGGGCATCTATGATGCCATGAATAAGGGCATCGACAGGGCAACTGGCGAATGGATCAACTTCATGAATGCAGGGGATTGCTTTGTGGGGGAAGACATAATAAGCAAAGTGTTCGCTAAGAATATAGATGAATGTAAGAGCATCTTGTATGGAGATGTAAAGTTCAAGTCGAAAGGAATTGCGAAAGCAAAGCCCTTGAAATATCTTAGGTGCATGATGCCGTTCTGTCACCAATCAACCTTTGTCAAACTTCCCATGGAGAGATATGATACAAATTACAGGATAGTGGCAGACTATAAACTTTTTAGTGACTATTATTATCACAAAGGGATTACTTGCTTTGAATATATACCCGTTACGATAGCTGTCTTTGATGACGTGGAAGGAGTTTCGTCCGTGCAAAAAAATAAAATGGAAGATGAGACTTTGGCTGTGATTGCTTCGCACAGTTGCTGTTGGTATGCCTACTACTATGTAAAAACAAGATTAGCGAGATTGCTGAAAAAATGATTAGTATCATAATACCTATATATAATAGCGCAAAAACTTTGAAGAGGTGCTTCGAAAGCCTAAAGGCGCAGACCTATGAGGACTTTGAGGTAATCTTGGTGAATGATGGAAGTGTCGACGATACGGAAGTCGTGTGCAAGAGTATTGCTGAAGAAGATAACAGGGTTCGGTATTTATATCAGGACAATGGAGGTGTTTCCAAGGCAAGAAACTATGGATTGTCACAAGCTATTGGCGAATGGGTGACATTTGTTGACGCAGATGACTGGATTGAGCCTAATATGCTTGAAACAATGGTAGCCAATTCTGTAGGAGTTGACATAGTTGGTGTCAATGTTTCATTCGACTATCCTGATAGGCAGGTTATGGCACACATGAGCAAAAGCCTTGTGAGAAAATGTGATTATAAATCTTTTCCTTTGGCTATCCTACTTCCTGAGGCAAGCAATTATTACGATAACTTGACTTTGAGCGTTGAAATTACGGGTAGTGTATGGGGGAAAATGGTTAGAAGTCAGATTTTGAAGAACAATAACATTAAGTTCGTCGAAGGATTGCCTTTAGGTGAAGACGGACTTTTCTGGCTCAGGTGTTTTTCCGCAGCAAATGATTTTGTTTTAATTGATGTGTTGGGATATCATTATGTGATAGCTGAAAATAGTGCCAATTTTAGGTATCGACAAGACATCGAAAATGTAAATGCCATATACCGTAATGCGTATATGAAAGCACTTCCTTTGGTTCCAGAAAAATATCGCAAGGAATTCTCCTCACTGCTTTACTATAGAATGTATTCTAATCTTCGCAAGATTACAAAGTACTTCTATAAACCACTAATACTCAATGCTTTTGCTTTTGTTTCTCAGAAACGAGGAACAAATTGGAAACAAAAGTCGCGAGAAACACAGATTTAACATTATTTATTGTCGGATGTTGACATACACGGCACTTGCTAACAACAAAAGGTGCTTTTCTTAGTCATTTGCGTTTCTCGGCATCCAAAAGAAAAAAGTGGGTAAGCACGCTTGATGAGACTATCAACTCAACTGTGTCAAGTACAAAGAAAATAAAAGTTCCACCTCTGC
>CAVJZZ010000058.1:0-17677 GCA_963654295.1 Lachnospiraceae bacterium
ACGGGTTGCTCAGGTAGCCCTTGTCCGAGGCGAAGTCCTGCCGCAGTCCTTCCACTGCGCTGTCTATCTTCCCCTCGGTTATCTCGAATTTCGTCTTGATGTCCTCGCCCGTCGAGAGCAGGAATGTGCCGCGCAGGTAGGCGTTGTCGGAGTACAGACCGTTGCCATGCGGTTGCTTGCCCTTGGGGAAAGCGTCGTCGCTGATGTCGTCCAGATTGCCGAGTCGGGCGCGGAGCGTGTTGTCGAATGTCTTGCCGCTAACACCATCCATCACGTCCACCCTCGGGCGTCCGTCTTCCGTGGCGGCTATCAGCACGAGGTTCTGTCTCTCCTTCTCCGTGGTGCTTCCCATCAGCACGCACTCGTCGCCCACTTCGGGCAGCGACGTGCCGAACTCGCTTTTCAGCACCATGACGCTTTCTGAGTCCGCTTCCGCCACCTCCACCCAGTAGCTCTTCATGTTCGTGCCCGTGAACGTCTGGCAACGCATGAGGTCGCCCTTCACGAAGGTGTTGTCCTGTTCAAAGGTGATGGAGTAGTAGTCGCCGTCTTCCGCCACGGTCTTTATCTTGCCGTTGGCCGCGCTCACCACTATCTGACCGCCCACGCTCCTCACCTTGCTGATGAGCAGTTCGAAGACGGTCATCACCTGTCTCACGGTCAGTTTGTCCACCACCAAGTGCGACAGCAGCTTTTCGTCCAAGCTAATTTCCCATCCGCTGTCGGTGAGTCCGCTTCCGGTGTAGTTCGCACTCTGTAGCAACGACCGCACCACTAGCGTCAGCAGTTCGGCATTGCCTGAGGCGTCTATCTGCCCGTTCTCGTTCTCGCCCACCACAAGTCCTTGTTCAAAGGTTATCTTGCCCTTTGTGCGATCGTTCTTCTTGCGGCTCAGAAACTCTTGGTGGCTTCGTCTGGCGGAGTAGAGGTTGTTGTCCGTGGCTGGTGTGTTGTCCCACGAGCGGATCACGTCGGGCAATTCCACCGTGTTGGCTTTCACCTCGCTCTTCACGTTGCTGATTTCATTGCTCAGTCGGCTTTGGCTTGTCTGCGACAGTACGTCGCTTATCTCTATGTCGGCTTCCGTCGGTCTTGTCAGTTTTTGGTCCACCACGGTGATGCGACTCTCGCGGTAGCCATTGGCGAAATATATGCTACTCTCCAACCGCACCTTCAAGCCGATGCCGAGGTTCACGCCGCGCTTTTGCAGATTCACATAGTCGGTCTCGCATTTATACACACTTTGGTCCAGGCAGTGCTCGGTCATGTACTTCTCCACCGCCGAGGCAAACTCCTGCTCGGCTATCGGGTAGTATTCATCGGGCATCCGCACGTTCCATAATATATAGGTGTCGCCCACCTTCGGTATCAGCACACCGCCTGGCAACTGGGTGTCATCATCGTAGGGCCATATCGTGATGATTTCAAACTCCCTCGTCGTGCTGTTGAAGTTCACTTCAAAATAGTGCTCATTGTCCTCGTCGTTACCCAATCCCGCAAGTTGCCCGGTCTGAAAGGTCACACGCTTCACCAGTTCGGCTATCTCGTAGTTGTTCGGGTCAAAACTCATTCCGCTGTCCTGGAAGTAGTAGATGTCGAACGGCTCGTCGTCTTCACCTATCTTCGTTTCTTTTCTCACCGCGCTCACCGTGCCCGTGCGCCGGGGATAGATGTCGGCGAATGTGCTTTGCTCGTAGTGCTCCACGATGCCCTGCTCTGTTCGTTGCTCCACATAGTTTGCACGGCTCGGCAACTGCAATCTGCTGTATCCGTATTTCTCAGAATCAATATTTCTAATACTACCAATAGGGAAAAGTCTTGTAAAAAACTTCACGTTGTCTGCCGTGTCACGCTCTATGCTCAGCAGTCCGTTGCCATAGCCCAGCGTCACCTCGTCGCCTCTTTCGCATCGGCACACGTTCACCGTCATGCCTTCCACCCACCATTCGGTGTCGGCCTCGTCGGCTATCTGCTTCAGCGCGTCCGAGCAGTACACACCATCGGAATAGTCTATCACGATGTTGCCGGTCTCTTTCACCTTGCCCACCTTCCAGTCGATGATGCCGCCCATCCAGCGGTTCAGGTTCTTCACCACTAGCGCTACATGCTCGCGAGCCGTGGCGGTATAGGCAAATATTGGCGTACCCTCAGTGTTCAGCATTAGGGCTTGTTTCATTAGGCTCGCCGCCCCGTATAGTTTCAGCGAGTAGTTCCACTTCCGCTTGCCCGTTTGCTTTGGGGTGTAGGCTTCCATACACCAGTATTTCTTCCCTTCCCACATCGTCCAGTCGTTCACCTCTAGGCTCATGCTCTCGGGGCTGTCCAGCGACAGACTCAGATAGTCGTCACCGCCCACTTCTTCGTGGTGCGTACTATTGTCGTCGGGCACGAGTTTGACTCGTAGGGCATTCTGCTTGTCGTATATCTTCAGTTCCATTGTTCAATCGGTGTTCAAAGGGTGGTTGAAAGGCGGTTTAGCACCGTTAATATTGGGGTTTCGGCTCACGGAATTTCAATCGCATCCGGCTACATACGCCTCCCTCGCTTAGCGGGGTCAGTTGTTCTATCTCTGACGCGCCGAGGTAGCGCAGGGTAAACGTGCGGCTTATCTCGGGCACACGCAGTTTCAGCCAACCTTTCTCGCCTGTCACCAGCGTGCTGAAGAAATTGCCGTACTGCGTAAAATATTTGGCAGTCGTCTCCGCCCATAGGCAGAAGTAGAGTTCCACGTCCCGTGCCTGTAGGTGTAGCTCTATTTCGTCGGGCAGTTCCTCGCCAGTCTGGTCGGGGTTGTCCACCACCGTCAACTCTTTCGTGCTGCTCGGCTTCAGCAGGGCTTCATAGTTGGTCCACTCTCCCTCTTTCTTCTCGGTCAGGAACACACCCCATTCCGTGGCGGCGTCCTTGTCGTTGACATATAGCAATCCTTTGGTTATCTCCATTTCTTATCGGGTTTTGATGCCGTCCCTCCTGAGGGTCGACAGGTCGTCTTTCATATCCTTCATGTCCTTGCGCATCTGCGCCAGGGTTTCGCTGCAGTCGCCCGTGTTCGTCTCTATGCGTTTCAGATGATTGAGCGCCGTCTGCATGCTCACTGCCACGTTCTCCACATTTGTGTCGATGTTGGTCTCATGGATGAGCATCGAGGTGTACAGTCCTTCGAGCTTCGTGATGCTTTCTTGCGAGGCGGTGGTGTAGGCTCCGCTCTTGCCCGTCTGCGTCGTGCTGTCGGCTTCCCATAGGTCCAGTCCTTTATCTTTCGCTATCTGCTTGTATTTCTCCATCAGCGAGTTGAACGTTCCCTGTTGGCTCAACGCATTGTCGGTCATCTCGTCAAGTATGCGCACATAGTTCTCAAACTTCGCATCGTCCGTCAGGTCGTCGCGCTTCATCACGTCGAGCATCTCTTCCTGGGCTTTTTCCAGATAGGGGGCTAGCGTCACCGTGTAGATCATCTGCTCGGCCAGCGTCTCGAGCATATCGGTCAGAGAGTCCACGAAGGCTTCACCCGCGTCGGTACCGTTTTTGAAGGCATCCACCAGGGCATCGCTCAATGTTTTCCCCAAGTCTCCGAAAATGTCCTCGAAGTAGTCTTTCACCTCATCCCAAGCTTCCTCGGCTTCGTCATAGAGGTCTATCATGTATTGCAAAGCTTCTTTGTCGTTGTCGGCAAACTCACGACTGTTCAGAATGCTCTCGGCCAACTTGCGGTTCAGGTTGCCAGCGGAGTCTATCAGTTCGGGGTATACGTCAAGAATACTGCTGTATATGTCCTTGCCTTTGCCCCAACCAAACAAGCCAGTCTTCTTGTGTCCCGTCTTAATCTCAATGTCGGCTAGTCCGGCATAGGCTTCCTTCAGTTTCGAGTAGTTTGAGTTTGCTGCCAGGTTCCAGAAGGCGCTCCCCATCTCTTTCCACGCGAAGTTCTTCTGCTGCTCTGCCGTGCCGGCTATCTCGTTCTTCAGGTCGGCGTAGGCGTCTTTCATCACCTTCACGGCATTCGTGGCCTTGGCATAGGTGTCCGTGCCGAAGATGGTCTCTGCCTTCTCATACTCCAGGTTCTGCTCCATCAGCAGCAGGTTGTACTCCCGTTGTTGAGCTATCACCTCTTGCATAATCTTCTCCAGCGCCTCCTTGTGCCGTTTGTTGGCTTCAAAGGCTTTGGTCAGATAGCTGATGGCTTCTCCGGCTATGGCTTGCACACCGCCGAAGATGCCACCCTCGGCAAATCCCTTACTGATGTTGCTCACGGTCGACATCGTGTCCTGCACCGTGCTCATCGCCTCAGCCATCGTGTCGTTGCCTGCAGCCTCAAACATCTCGCTCAACTTGCCAGCCAGGTCGCCCACTATGTCGGCAGAGGCGGCTGCGCTCTCGCCAAGGTTCTTTATCTTTGTGTTCAGACTCTTGTCGTCGCCTTCCTCGCCTTTCTTGAAGAAGTCCTTCACCGCGTTGGCAAGCGACTCGAAGGGGTTCTTGCTCACCACTTCTTTCTTCAGCTTCTCATATTGCTCAGTCAGAGCCTTCAGTTTCTCCGGGCTTTTCTCCAGCGTCTGCAGGTCTTCGGGCGAGAAGCCCAAGTCTACCACCTCTTTCTGAGTTATCTTCTTCGCCACATTGCCTTTGTTGTCCTTCACCACGGCTGTGCCGTCGCTGTCTTTCGTCGCTCTGAGGTAGTCCATCAACAACTTGAGGCGGTCTATGATTTTCTGTATCTCCCCCACGCTTTTGGTCGACGTGTCGGCAAACATCTCCACCAGTGCCTTGTTCTCCTTGCTCAGCTCCGTCAGCTGGCTTTCGTCCACTGCCTTCAGCGCAGCCTTCTCTTGCTTCGCTAATTCACCCAAGCCTCGTTGCTTCGCGTCCTCGCTCAAAGGGGCACCATGCTCGTCGGTGGCTTTCTCTATGTTCGCCTTGTCCTTCGCAAACTTCTCGCGAATGCTCGTGCGCTGCGCTTCATAGTCCTGATACTTGTCAAGCAGATCTTTATAGAGCTTCGCTTTTGAGTCTTGCTCGTACTTGACAGCTGCTGCTTCATATTGCGTCAGATAGTTCTTTTGGTCGGCGCTTAGATCATCATAGGAAACAGTCGGACGTTTCAGTCCCTGTTTCTTCCAATCAGGGTGTGCCTGCTCGAAGGATAGGTCTGATATGTTCTGCAGTTCGTCTATCCATTCCTGTTGACGCAGGCGGTTGGCTTCAATCAGTTTGTCATAATTGAGATTTATCGTTTCGAGTTCTTTGTCAAAACCTTCCTGCAGACCATCAATCTCGGCTTGTCTCAAATCAAACGCAGTCTGCTTCTCGCTAGCTTCTTGCTTACGTTGAGCCGCCTCGACCTGTCGTTGTTTTTCTGCTTGCTCAGCAACTTTAACGTTAGCCTTTTCCGCTTCCGTCAAACCGGTCTTCTTGGTTTTGGTCTTTTTAGATGTATCACCGCCTGCCGCTTCATAGTTGGCTTTAGCCTTCTTCTCTTCATCACGCGCCTTCTTCAAGGCGGCGAGATAAGAAGCTTCGTCTGGATAAAGCGAACGGTCGTTGCGGTTCTTGATTATATTGGATACCTCTTTCTGTGCCTTGGTCCATGCGGTCTTGGCGTCTTTCATGTAGTCCTTGGAAGCATTCTCCTGTATGGACTTCAAGCGCGACGTGGCAGATTTGATACGGTTTTGTAGTTCTTCCACGCTCGTAGCTACGGCTTCGCCAGGGATTTGAACAAGTTTCTTGCCCTCGCTCTGGGCTTTTTGAATACAGTTCTTGTAAAAGTTGATGGTTTTCTGCGTTGTTTCCTTGTCCATGGTATTGAGATTAGCCATGTACTTGTTGTGGTAGTCAGTGCGAACTTGCTGCACCTCTTTCCACACTGTAGCCTCACTGGCTTTGATCACCTCGTTGAGTGCCCCACCATACGTCTGAAACCAACCGCGCGCCTCATTTATCTCTGCATGATACTTTTTCCCGAGCGACCTATACAACTTGTAATCTTCTTGCGACAGGGAGCCTTTTCCTCCGTCACGATATTGCTCGTATAGTTTTTGAAATTGCTTCAGTTCAGCCACACGCTGTTGGTCGCTTTTCAGGTTGCCTTCTCCTTTAAGATTGCGCTCTTCTCGCAGTTCCTCGTTGTATTCACGGCGGGCCTCTGTGAGTTTGTCGATAAGTTCTTTCTCAGTCTTATACTTTTCGAACACAGACGGCATCAAGGTCTTCAACTTGGCAAGGGCGGCTTGCTTGTCTTGCTCAGCAGCCGTCTCGTCTGTAATGGTGTTGATACAGTCTTCAATGGCTTTTTTCTTGTCTTCGATGGCATCAGCCTGTTCTTTCTCGCGTTCTGTGACTCGGGCGGTTTCGTCCTCCACCGCACTACACTTTTCATAATAAATGGCCAACGCTGCCGCTGCAGACAATATCACGGTAGCGAGAAGCACATACGGGTTTGCATTGGCAGTGATATTGAATGCTTGTTGGGCGGCAGTCGCAAGTCCGAGTTCTTTGCGGAACATCATGACCAAACGAATGTTCTCCACAAACGACGCGGCCTGCTGTACGGCGATGGTTGCTATCACAGCCGCCTTGTAGGTACCATAAACCGCTACGAGAGACATCAAAGCTTTGCCAACGGCCTCGTAGTTCTTCACAAGTTCGGAGGCAATCTCGATACTGCCAGTCAATATACCCTCGCTCTTCTCACCCAACGCATTAAACATATCGTCTATGGCGCCCTGAAGGTTCGATATTTGCCCCTTCAAGCCCTTGCTCTGCTTGTCAAGCATGCCGTGAAACTTGCCACCTTCTGCTGTAGCATCGGCAAAAGCCTCTGCCACCATCTCCGAGCTGATTGCACCAGCAGACATTTCGTCCTTCAGCTGACCAATGCTCTTACCGGTCTTCTCCGCCATCGTAGCCAACGGATTAAAACCGGCGTTGATCATCTGCAGTAGGTCTTGACCCATAAGTTTACCCGTGGCAGACATCTGCGAAAACGCCAACACGAGCGAGTTGAATCGATCGCGGTCTCCCATTGAGATGTCGCCGATCTCCTTCAGCGTCGGTATCACCTTCTCTGCTTCGATGTTAAAGCCGAGCATTGTCTGCGCACCGCTCGCAAGGTCATTAAGCATCAATGGGGTCTCTACGGCATATTGGCGCAACTCTCCGAAAAAGGCATTGGCCTTATCCTTGCTGCCAAGCAACGTCTCGAATGATATGCTGAGGTTCTCAACTTCCTCGCGCACCTCGATCATCGTCTTAACGAACTCCATCGCTTTTTGCGCGGTGAACACACCCCCAAGAGTCATGCCCACTTTCTTCAGCGACTCATCGAGCAGGTTTGCCTTCGTCTGCGCGTCGAGCATGCCTTGGCTCAAATTGCCCTTCATCAGCAGTTCCACTTCTACGGCTTTCATATTTTTTCTACTTCTTCTTTAGTTGCGTCTGAAACAGTTCCAATATCTCCTGCGCGGTCCGCTTGCCGCCCTGCTTACGCCCGACGCAGCGGCTCTCGCGCTTTACTTTTATGTACCTCGGAGCGTCGGCAAGCATCGCCACCAGCGTCTCCCAGTTCAATCCCCACAGCACGTAGTCCAAGCTCCAGCCCGTCGCCTGGACCACCTGCCACAGCATTCCAAAGAGGCTATGTGAACGCTCATACTTCGTTCTTAACTCCCCTTTGCCTCGTGGCTCATCATCGTCGGCTTCAGCGGATTCGTCGCCGCCAACAATGCGATAATACTCTCGAAACCCTGCGTGCCCAACAGCAGCGTCCACCTCCTGAAGGCGGCTTCCAGCCAACGGCTGTCCACGGTCTCGCGCAGCACCCATGCCACCATGCCCGTCAGCCACCGGCCCGACCACTTGCCCCGGCACAGCGTCAGTGCCACTATCCGGCTCACGGTCTTTCCGTGCTTGCCCACCCACACGAGCCGCTCGCTTTCGTTCATCTTCTCCAGCTCTTCGTGCGTCACGTCGAGGCTGGCAAATTCCCTTGCGATGCGTATCTGGGTGCCAAGCGTAGGTCTTCCCATCGTGAAGCGCATCTGCCACGGCTTCTTCCTCCAAGGCAACTTCACTGCCTTAAAAGGAACGGAGACACCTACGTCTAAAAGTGCCTCCGCCGCCTGTTTCTCTATCTTGCTGTTCATCATAGCCGCTTAGGCCGTTACGTTGTTGATGCTGAATGGCGAACCGCCATCATCGGGTATCAACGCCTTGGTCTCCACCTTGATCTTCGACACGCTGTCCAGACTCAGGTCGCCGTCGATATACGCCGACACAAAGGCTTTCTTCACCACAATCTCGTGCGACGAGTCGGTCTGAATGGTCAGTTTGCCGCTTGTCTGCACCAGGGCGGAGGGGGCTGCCCAACCTGTCGTGTTCTCCCCAGTCTTCACCACCTGACCGCCCATCAGTGTCGCCATGTTGTCATAGTCCATCTGGATGAGGTCAAAGCTCGGTGCTATCGTGCCGTTCGACTTCGGGATGACCAGCACAGGACCGCCGTGCTTCTGAGCGGCGTTGATTTCGGTCACCTCACCCTTCGCACCGTTCAATTTGAAACTGCCCTCTTCTATGTAGCCGAGCAATAGGTCGTCTAACTTCACGGCTGCCAAGCCGTACATGAAATCGTTCATAGTCTTGTTGTCTTAATTGTTAATGTTATTACTATTGCGCCTGCCACCGCTCCTGCGGCAAACGACCACCAGTCAAACGCCGTTCGAGTGCTTTTCAATCGCTCCTCGCTCTGTTCGCTGATGCGCTGTTGCAGACTTTTGTTCACCTCGCTCAGTCTCTCGTTGCTCTGGGCGTAGGCCACGCAAACGCGTTCCAGACTGTCGCAGCTGCTCTCTATCACTAGAGTAGGAGGCTTGCCGTCGGTGCTTTGCTTCACGCTGGCTTTCACCTTGGCTCGTCCGCTCTCCGCCGTGTAGCTTGCGCCTTCGGGCAGGTGGACGAGTGCGCTGTCAAGCGCCAGTGTCAGACTCGTCCTGTCTTCCGCCACGCTTTCCGTCCACACTGCCTTTGTCATGCTCTGCGCCCATGCGCTTGCGCTGTCCTTTAGTTGGCTTAGTTCCGCCGTTTGGCTTTCCTTCACCGCCGTCTTCGCTGAGCGACAACTCACTGCTAACAGGGCAAGCAGCGCGATGAGGACATAGCTGAATGGCTTCAATAGCCCTCGACAAGCGGTTAACAGCCCTCCGCGTAAGGTTGTTCTCCGCCACCAGCTGTTCGGTGATCTTCGTGTTCTCTTCATATTTCTTCTGTGTTTCCACCAGCAGCGTCGATACGTCTTCATACATCACCTTGTAGGTGTCGTGCACGCTCTTGGCCGTCTTCGCCGCCGTGGCTTTTCGGTTGGCAACCCAGGCGATGGCTGCGCCGATGCCGCCCGAGGGGATTGCCCATTGGATGATGTCTATTATGGTTCCTGCCATCGTCTGGTCGCTTTTCATTGTTTGTTACTGATATACTCCTATCTCTTTCAGCCACCGCTGCACATCGAAGCTCGGGCAAGCCTTGCTCACGCCGGGCAGGTCGCGGTGTCCCACGATCTTTATTTGCGGAAATCTTTCGTGGAAGTTCCTCATGTAGGCGGTCAGGGCTTTCTTCTGCGCCTCGGTGCGCGTGTCCTTGGCGGTCTTGCCGTCTTTAGCCACGCCACCTGCATACACGATGTGGCGGCTCACCGAGTTGTAGCCTTTCGCCCCGTTGGTCACTTCCCAGGGGTCCACCTCCGCGTCCTCATTGTTCTGCACCATGCGCTCCACGGTGCCGTCCAAATGGATGAGGTCGGTATAGCCCACTTGCTTCCATCCGCGTCCGCCCTTGCTCACGGGGTCGGTGTGCCAGTGGCGTATCTCAGCCGAACTGACATCACGACCCTCGGGAGTGGCGGTGCAGTGGATGACGAGGTATTTCATCTGTGCCATGGCTTAGTCCTTGCCCGTTTCACCATCTTCCGACACGGTGGAAGCCGTGGCGGTATACTTGAATACAGGGGTCGCACGGCTGTCCATCACGATGAACTCTTCGCCAAAGGCAATGTTGGTATCAGCCTTCAATAGCAACTTGAAGAAGTAGAGTTCGGAGGCGTTGCTCAACTTGTCGATTTGGATCACGTCTTCGTCGTCCTGCAGGTTCACTGCGGCGAAGAAGTTACCGTCGCTGTCGGGAGAGCAGAGAGTAGCCACAATCACACTGTCGGGCCATGCAGCCACGGTCTCTATCGTGATGCCCTTGAAGCGCTTGCTGTTCACTTCGCTCTCGTTGGAGTTCTTGTGCTCGCGCTCGGTGAGTTCCTTGTCATAGGCGTCAAAGTCGTCCACGCTCATGATGAAGCGCAGGTTGGGGTTCTCGCGCATGGCTTTCGGGATGGCTTTGCGCACGGCGTAGAGCTTGTCTATCATCGTGGTGCCGTCTGCCGGGTTCACTACCACTACGTCTGAGTCTTTGGCGGCTTGGGTCAACACGCCGTTCATCAACTGTTCGTCGGTGCCGTTTTCCACATACTCGCCGTTCACGTAGAGGTTGCCGAGCTCAAACTGCACTTGCTTCGACAAGGCTTCGAGCATCGCGTTCTGGGCTTCAGGGGGCAACTCGCTAAACACAAGGTTGCCTTTAGGCTGCCACTTGCGCCAGATCTGCTCGAATGAGCGGGGGTTAAACACGGTGAACGCCATAAAATCGTGAGGATCAAGGCTCTGCTCGCTGTAGTTGAAGTCGCCCTGTGCGTCTGCCTTCTGGGGGTCTTCCTTGCGCTTCTGCAGCATCTTGCCCACCTTAAGGCGGGGCACACTGATTTTCTTCTCCACTCCGGGAATCACCATGATGAGTCCCTTGTCCACAAATTCGTTACCGGTGGTCGCGGTCGTGAGGATGCGTTCGAGTACCTCACCATTGTAGTTCGTGTTTTTTACTACTATTGCCATAGTCTTCTTTGGTTTTGGTTATTCTTACTTACGTTTGGCTCTTGCTTCACGGATTTCCTGCATGCGCGTTTCCCATGCGCCGTCACCGCTGGGCTGCAGTCTGAGGTCATTCATCACCTTGCGCTTCGGGGTGAGGGCGGCGAGCACTTTCTTGCCTTCTTCCATGTTGCCTTTTAGGATGCTCTCGAATGTCGTGCGGGTCTCGGCGTTGATTCTGCCGTCTTGCTCGGCTGCGTCGAGCAGGGTCTTGCGCTCAGCGCTGAGTCGTTCCTCGGCTTGGGCTTCGAAGTGGGCCACTTTTTCTTTCAGCTCTTTGTTCTCGCTTTCGAGCGCCTCTGCCTTGCCGGCGAGGTCTGCAAAGTGCTGCACTCTTGCCACCACTTCTTCGTCGCTCTTGCAGTCCGTAAACCGCGGCTGCTTCTTCAGTTCTTCTAATGTCATGTTATTTCCGTTTTGTGGCTCCTTGAGCCGGTTGTTGAATGTCTTGTATATAGCCTCAGGACTACTCTCGTCTTCCACAGGCTCTGCGTCATAGATGCCGTCTATCAGTCCCATCTGTAGGGCTTCCTCGGCTCTGAGCCAGTGGTCTGCTCCGTCAAAGTACTTGGCTTTCACCTCATCCTTCGCCATCCCCATGCGCTGAGCGTATATCTCGCTCAGACTGTCTTCCAGACTTTCTATCTCTTGGATACAGGCGCTCAACTCTTGCTTGTTGCCGTAGCAGCCGCCGCTCACGCTGTGAAGCATGAGTCTGGCGTATTTACTCATCTCCACGGGCTTGCCGCAGAGGGCTATCACACTGGCCATGCTCGCCGCCACACCGTCTACATAAAGGTGGATGTCGGCTTCGCTGTTCTTCAGCGCATTGTATATGGCTATGCCGCTAAACACGTCGCCACCGTTGGAGTTGATCCTTACGTCTATTCGACCGCCTGCCTGTTCGCATGCGCTCAACTCGGCGGCTATCTGACCGCTCTCCACTTCATAGCCGATGTCGCCGTAGAGCCAGATGGTCGCGCCTTCTGCGTCGCGTTTGATGTTGAAATATTGTTTCTTCATTTTTCGTCTTCGTTTCCTTGCCCGGGCATCATATTTCGCGGGCTTCTCCGATGCAAAGGTAAGGGCATTTTCTCCGCTTCCCACCTCACCGATTTTATCATGACACTTTCTGGTGTTATCATGACGCCACAACTTGTTATCATGCTTTTCCACCTCTCGTTTCGCCTCGCTTTCACGGTAACTTTGCACTATAGTTTTTATTCTAAACGCTGATTTTTTATGGCTGATTTGACCAACATACAGAAA
Organism: Lachnospiraceae bacterium; assembly: GCA_963654295.1. Taxonomy (GTDB): domain Bacteria; phylum Bacteroidota; class Bacteroidia; order Bacteroidales; family Bacteroidaceae; genus Prevotella. The sequence goes on from CAVJZZ010000058.1 coordinate 12,231, forward strand.
AAGGAATGGGCGCAGACGCTTTATCTCCGCGAAAACCTCACACAACAGGAGATCGCCGACCGGGTCGGGGTCTCGCGTGTCACGGTGTCCAACTGGTGCCGTGCCGGCAAGTGGGAGGAACAGAAGGTTGGACTCACGCTCACTCGACGTGAACAGGTACAAAGTCTCTACCGCCAGGTGGCAGAGGTAAACCGCGCCGTACAGACGAAACCCGAGGGACAACGCTTCCCTGATGCCAAGCAGGCGGACACCATTGTCAAACTCACCACCGCTATACGCAACATGGAGCAGGAACTGGGTATTGCTGAGCGCATCGCTGTGCTCACCGATGTCATTGAGTGGCTCCGCTCTTCCGACCTTGCCAGAGCAAAGGAACTCACACCGCTTTTCGACGCTTACATTAAGGATAAACTATGAAACAGTCTGACCGCATAGCCATACAGAATTGGGAGAAGTTCAAGGAGAGCATCGCTCGGGCCACCACAGTGGACCGATCGCTCTCTCATGCGGAAATCATCAAGCACCGTGCTCAGTTGGAGGCACGTCCGCTAGAATGGATCAAGTTCTTCTTCCCCAGTTTTGCGCAATATGAGTTCGCTCCGTTCCAGAAGCGGGCCATCCGCCGCATCATTGACAATCCGGAGTGGTTCGAGGTGCTTTCCTGGAGCCGTGAGCTGGCGAAGTCTACGTGTGCCATGTTCTGCGTGCTCTACCTCACACTCACGGGGCGCAAGCATAATGTGATTCTCACGTCCAACTCCTTCGACAACGCCGTCCGCCTCCTCGACCCCTTCCGGGCGAATCTGGAGGCTAACGGACGCATCATTGCATACTATGGCAAGCAGCAGTCGCTCGGAGCGTGGACGGATTGTGAGTTCGTCACCAAACAGGGAGTGGCGTTTCGTGCTCTCGGTGCAGGACAGTCACCGCGTGGTTCTCGCAAGGATGCGGTCCGACCGGACGTGCTCCTCGTTGACGACTTCGACACAGACCAGGACACACTCAACCCCGACATCATCCAAAAGCGGTGGGACTGGTGGGAAAAAGCGCTCTATCCTACGCGCTCGGTTTCCGAGCCCACCCTGGTTCTTTTCTGTGGCAACGTCATCGCCAAGGACTGCTGTGTCACTCGTGCTGGTGAGATGGCTGACCATTGGGACATCGTCAATATTCGCGACCGAAACGGACATTCAACTTGGCCCGAGAAAAACTCGGAAGAGCATATCGACCGTGTTCTTGCCAAGATTTCCAAAAAGGCTGCGCAAGGGGAGTATTTCAATAATCCCATCTCCGAAGGTGAAATCTTCGAACAATTGGCGTTCGGCAAGATTCCGGCGCTCTCTAAGTTCAAGTTTCTCGTGGCTTACGGCGACCCTGCTCCTGGTGAAGGAAAAGGGAAAAAGGGTAAGTCCTTCAAGACGGTCTCACTCTTGGGTAAACTCAACGGGAGGCTTTACGTCATCAAGACGTTCCTCGCGCAGGCGCTCAATGCGGAGTTCATCGACTGGTATATGCTACTGCTAGACTTTGTCGCGGGTAAGGCGCCAGTCTATTGTTATATGGAGAACAACAAACTCCAAGACCCGTTCTTTCAGCAGGTTTTCAAACCGCTCGTCGCAAAGGTGCGACGGGAGAAGGGGGTGCAGCTCTATATCCGAGGCGACGAACAGAAGAAGACGGACAAGGCTACGCGTATCGAAGCGAACCTTGAACCGATGAACCGCGCCGGCAATCTCGTCTTTAACGAGCAGGAGCGAGACAATCCGCACATGAAGGAACTCATCGACCAGTTCACGCTCTTCACACTCTCGCTCAAGTATCCTGCCGACGGACCAGATGCTGTGGAGGGTGGTAATCGCATCATCGACGACATTCAGCGACGCGCTGACCCGCCCATGACACGCTCACGGGCTGAAGTCCGCACACGCAACAGACGCAGATTCTAATCTTATCACAATACTTTTTCAATGAGTCAATTCGTACAACTTTCCGACTACGACGCTACCATACACCGCGAAATCCTTGATGCGCTCACACGCACCGACGAGGCGGTCGTCGAAATCTGCGAGGACCGCGCCATCGCTGAGATGAGGTGCTACCTCTCCAAGCGCTACGACTGCGACGCCATCTTCTCGACTACGGGCGACAATCGCTTGCAATTGGTGCTCATGATGGTCGTTGACATTGCCGTCTACCACATCTTCTGCATTCACAACCCGCAAAAGCTATCGCAACTTCGCAAAGACCGCTACGAGCGGGCTGTAGAGTGGATGAAGGCGGTGGCAAATGAGGAGATTTCCATCGAGGGGGCACCGCTCCTCGATGAGGACGCACGCGCTTCCAAAGCGCCTTTCCGTTTCAAAAGCAACCCGAAAAGGGCGAATCATTTCTAACTTTTTCTGATTATGGCGAAAAGAAAAAACATACAGCCGAAAGGCAAAATCACCATCGGGGGAAACTTCCCGCGACCTGGGCAGACCAGCCCTTCTGTTATCGTTCTCACACAGCCGAAGCGCTTCGGCATCGATATAGCGGACTTCACTCATGCCATCCGCGCCGCAGAGAATGTGGACTTCTCGCGCCGTTACAGCCTCTACGACCTCTACGACGACATCCTCCTCGATGCGCACCTCTCGTGTGTCATTGAGAAGAGACGCAATGCAGTGCTTTGCTCTAACATTGAGTTCTGGCGCGACGGCAAACCGGACGAAGCCGTCAACGAGCAGATTCGCTCGCCTTGGTTCTCACGCCTCGTCACCGACATCATCGATGCCAAGATGTGGGGCTTCTCGCTTTGTCAGTTCTACCGCGAGGAGGGCAACTGGGTCAACTATGACCTCATTCCGCGAAAGCATGCCGACCCTGTGCGCCGTCTCATCCTTCGACACCAGACGGACATCACGGGCACTTCATGGGATGAATACCCCGACCTTCTCTTCATTGGATCACCCACCGACCTCGGACTCCTCGCAAAGGCTGCGCCCTGGGTCATCTACAAACGCAATACCACGGGCGACTGGTCACAGTTCTCTGAGGTTTTCGGTATGCCTATCCAGGAGTATACCTACGAGACTGATGACGATGAGTCGCGACAGCGGGCCATCGATGATGCTTACAACGCTGGCTCGCTTGCGGTCTTCGTGCACGACAAGAACACGAACCTCAACCTTGTCGAGGCAGGCAACAAGACAGGCACGGCGGATGTCTACGAACGCCTCTGTGAACGCTGCAATAACGAGATTTCAAAACTCATCCTCGGTAATACGCTTACCACCGAGTCTTCTGAAAACGGCACACAGGCTCTCGGCACCGTACACAAAAAGGTGGAGGATCGTGTCGCGCAAGCTGACCGCCGGTATATCCTCGATGTTCTCAACTACAACATGGCGGACATCTTCCTCCGCATGGGCATCAATACCAACGGAGGCGAGTTTTGCTTCCCCGAACAGAAGGACATCGATCCAGCTACTAAGATGAGCATTCTCACGCAACTACGTTCCAACTTTCAGCTACCCGTCGCCGACGAGTACCTCTACGAGGAGTTTGGCATCGAAAAACCGGCTGATTACGATAAACTCAAACAAGAGCAGCTCGAACGGCAGCAGGCATCACTCGCCGCACTACAAAAACAACCCGACGACGAAACGCAAAAGCCCAAAGAGCCTAATGAGCCTAATATGTCCAATGAGCCTATTGAGCCCAATGAGCCCAATGAGCCCAATAAGCCCAAAAACAAAAACAAATCATCTTTTCATAACTGGCTGAAGGCTTTTTTCGCAAAAGCCCCGAACGCAGACGGGGCGGATTTAGACTGGTAGTAAATAATCTCTACCAACTCAGCAATAGCGACGTAAACGCATCCATGGCGTTCTCTGCGGACTTCATCGCACAAATCCTTCACGACATCTACCAAGGAGGAATAGCGCGACCTGCCATCGACATCTCGCCGGCGCTCTTTAAGGCTATACTCGAACAGTTCAACAAGGCTACACAAGAGGGATTCAGCGCATCTTTTGCACCAGACCCTGACGACGACTTCCGCCATGCCATCCGGCATTCCAATGAGGTATTCTCGGCGTTCAAGGTGCACCGCATGCAGTCTGATATGGTAAAACTCCTCACGGATTCAAACGGTGATTTAAAGCCGTTCAATCAGTGGGCAAACGATGTTTTGCCCATTGCTTCGCATCAGTGTGGGGCGTGGCTCCAGACGGAATACGACACGGCGGTGCTACGCGCACACCAGGCGGCGGATTGGCAACAGTTCCTCCGTGAGGCTGACGTATTGCCCAATCTCAAGTGGATGCCGTCCACTTCACCCAACCCCGGAGCCGACCACCAAATCTTCTGGAACACCATCCGACCCATTAACGACCCCTTCTGGAACGAGCACCGACCTGGCGACCGATGGAACTGCAAGTGCTCGCTCACCTCTACCGACGAAACACCCACCTCAGCGCCCATGGGCGACAATACGGCGCAACCGCAACCAGGACTTGACTCCAACCCCGCCACCGACGAGGCGCTCTACTCCTTGACTCATCCTTACTTCCCATCATCGTGCGGTACATGCCCATTCAACAAGGGTATAACAAACAAGGTAAAAACGTTTTTTAGGAACGAAAAGAAGCATTGTTACGGGTGCAGCAAAATAAACTTTGCACTGCCCAACAGCCAAGAAAACATGAAGAAGGTAACGGCTGAACAAAAGCATCAAATCTATTCCATGCCCATAGAACGGCAGTTTGACGAAGTTGAGAAAAACGTCTTTAAGCACGTCTTGAAAACTACGGACGAGGAAGATTATGCACGGCTCTTGGATGTAGCAAAAGCCTACGCTGACAAAGGAATGAAAGTTTGGATTTTGCCCGAAATCCATAAAAGTGAGGTCGGCATCAGACAACGCATCGGACTGCCTTCAAAAACGCATACACCTGACTTGTGGATTGACAAAAAAGTCCTTGTTGATGCCAAATCACCGTTAAACTACAAAAAGGTTACACACAATGCCAATGGGGCATCTGAGCAGGGAGGTATCGCTTGTATCACCAATCACTTCACAAAATTAGAACCGGCAAAACTCGCGGCACTTAGTAAGAGGATTTTAAGCAATGGGAGGTATACAAAAGATGAAGTCCATTTCTACATTGATGGAACTATCTATAAATACAACAGCCAAGGAATAATCCTTGGCTGAGGGGACCCAGCTTCGCGGGCTGGTTGCAGTGGTCTTATCTCCCACATCACAAAGGTAATAAGAATATTTTAATAAACAAGCATTATGAACAAAATTATCAGATTTTTCGCCGAATCAAACCGATACAAGCATCTTATCGGGGGCGCAGCCGTCGCCGCTTTCGCGGGCTCTTTCTACGCGGCCATCTACGCCACTATCGTCGCGGCGTCATGCCTCGAACTCAAAGATCATCTCTACGGAAATAAGTGGG
>CAVJZZ010000059.1:0-17115 GCA_963654295.1 Lachnospiraceae bacterium
TTCGCTACCGGGCGGCTCTTTTATATTTCCGTCTTAAAATTTCATCTTCACGGTGATGACAGCCTTGTAGAGCTTGCCACCTTTATTATATACCATCGTGGGCTTGATGGTGTAGGTCTTGCCAGCCTCCGTAGTGCCGGGGTTGTGACCAATGGTCAAGCCGTAGCCTCCGGCATCATACTCATAATAGACAGGAGCGGAGCCCCAGCTGCTTGCCGAACCATCAGCAGCAATCCAAAAACCGATGCCGTTGGCTGAGTAAGCGTATGACACAGTGCCATCGGGATTGGTCAAACCTACTGCCACCTGACCATCGGCAGGACCTGCGAAGCCCTCGGTCTTCACTGTACCTGCATCCAGTGTGGCACCTGCAATCTCAGAGGGCTGGAGCTTGAATGCCTTGGCAATCTTCTCCATCGCACCTACGTTCAAGAGGTTGAAGGTCTTGAGAGGATAATTCGTGCTGCTTGCGTCGAGACTTGCCTCCAATTCCACTGTGGCATCCGTAGGATCGCCATCGGGAAGAGTCACGTTGCCCAACAAGTCGGTGCCGGAGAACTTCACGCGATAAGGCCACTGCTCATCATTGGTCTCGTCATCATTCCATGCGTGGCGGTTGTATGTCTCAGGCGCTGCCAACACACAGAGGTAGAGACGCTCCGTGTTGGATGGCACATTGTATTCGGCACTGCCACTCTTGCCTTTATGCATCTCACCATAGTGAGACTTACCATCTTTGGTGACAGCCACGAAACCATAACGGTAGTTGGACTGCGTATTGCTCTGACTGTTGTACTTCGTCACCGTACTCTTGCTGTTGCCATCGCCATCCACCACAGTACCGGGATCGCCAGCGGCAAGAGCCGAACCGGGAGTCAAGCCCTCGAAGGTGGCAGACACCTTGCCTGAGGAAGGAACGTTGAGCGGAATGAGGTTGAAACCAGTCGTACCAGGACAGTTGGCGTAAGCCACCTGATAGTAGTCACCACTCTTATACATCTTGGTAGAGTAATTGACGGCAGCCTCCTTCTTGTACTGATGCACGGCAGCCATATCGTAGTCGGCACAATGGGTGCTATAGTCATACAAGTCCTTGTACAGGGTGTTCAAGTCGTTGTTGCAATAGAGGCGCATGTAGGTCTCGATGGGATCCTCGGGATACTTGCTCTCCTTCCAAATGCGAGCGTAAGCCTCGATACCATGCTTCTCGGTGAACCAATACTGGAACCAGTAGCTGGCGTAGCGCATGAACTCATGGCAGAAATGACGATGATGGTTCTTCAGCCATACGTTGTAATGCGTCTCCTGGTCGAAGCACTCGTTGGGATAGTCCTGGAAAGACTGCCACTGGGCGCACTGCTCCCAATAGGCGCAACCGCCAGAGCCATTCTCACCAAAACCATAGCGGAAGCCGCAGGGCACGATGCCATTATCCATTGCCTGAGCCTCGCCAGTGAAGAGCTTGTCAGCAGATACCTGATACTGGAAAGAGTGACCGATCTCATGACCGATGGTAGAGCCAACAGGCTTGCAAGTGGAAGGATTGATCCAGAGGGCACCAATCTTGTCATCATAACCAGAACCCGTGGCGAGCCACTCTGTCTGATAGAGCAGATAAATCTGCATCTTATAATTGTCCAATACCGACTTGCCCTGTCCAATAGTAGCCATGCCGAGTTTCTCCACATTGGTCTTATAGAACTGCTCAGCCTTTTCCAACAAGTTATTTACATCAACACGCAATGCCTCGGGTACACTCTCGGCGTTAGGATCATCGCCAAAACCAGGCTCCCAGAACACGAAGAAATGCTCACTCTGCTTCATTCTCCACCATGACCACTTGGCATCGCTGCGGAGCATACCTTCAGCACCCTTTGCGAATCCCTCATTCCAAGTTCCTGGAGTGATGTACTTGGCATAGTTCGCAATGGTAGAAGCATCCATGATCTTCACAGCATCAGGATTTGCTTCCTGATGAATTTTTACCGTGACGCTCTTCTCTCCACACTTAATAGTAACCTCTGCCTCACGATAAGTTTCATTGTCGTTTTTGCTCAACAACAAAGGCATACTTACGTCACCAGCCTTTCCATTAGGAACGGTCAACTTGAGCCAAGAGATGGAAGTTGCGGCACGAGTAGCCACTTCTGCGACACTTGCCTCCCAATCGGAATTCGCCGTAAACGAAATGCTTGCCTCCGTCTCATCCCATGGAATTGTCTTGGTCAGTTCACCACTGGGCGAAGAAATATCGCCAATCACCGTGTCATCACTGCTACTGCAGGACACCATAATCCCCATTAACATGAACAGGAAATAATAGAATTTGCTTTTTAATAATGATTTCATACAAATTATTAGGTTTATAAAATTAAAGATTCTTGAGAGTATCAAAAAAAGAGGTCTTTGCATTACATTAAGCTAAGAGACCTCTTTCATTACAATTTTGAAAGAATTAGGGAGAAAGACTATATTTCTCCCTAATTTATGTTTAACCTATGGAATCTTATTCCACGGTTGCAGTAACCTTGAATTGTATGAACTTGTTCTGTGGGTCAGCCTTCATTGCATACACAAAGTTAAGCTCAAACTTTGTTCCAGAGTCAACACCAATGTGACCTATATTCACGCCACCATTTTCAGTATCCGTCTCTGCATAATAAGTATAGCCGTCAGATCCCCAAGTGCATACCTTATACTTATTTGTTAACCAGTAGCCAATGCCATTAGCCGTATAACTTGAAGTTGTGTCCCACTCTTCAGTTTCATTGTCAACCATATACATAACAACGTCGCCTTCTGTATCCTTGATTGCTTTCAAGAATTCTGAGTAAGAAATACCCAAGCATTTCTCTATTGCATCCTGACTCTTTGAGAATTCTATGAGATAAGCATCATATGCCGCACTTGAAACCTCAATGTTGGCAATAACCAAACCAGGGTTGGTGACAGAAATAGGAATATTAAACCTTACATAGTCATCAAAGTCCTTGCCATTGTTGATGGCAAAACCTACGTTCTCTGTAATTGAGAGACCAGCCTTGGTGTCTTCGGGAACTTTTACGACCAACGCCTTGGAAGATTTATCCAACTCGATGGTAGCAGCAACAGACTCTGTTGCAAGTTTTCCATCTTTATCATATCCCCAACCAGATGTGCCATAATTAGGAGCGGTCTTGTCCCAAACGGTCTTGGTTGGATTGATGTTGTAGAAGACAACGCTACCATTATCTACTCCTGCCAACAAATCATCGACAGTCATTCCCATCTTTGTCTGGATCTTCTCCGCATAATCCTTCAAGCTGATCGTGATAGGAGCGATATGACCCTCGCGGAATTCTGCGGTGCAAGCGATATTCGCTTCCGTATCAATACGCAGGTAAGGGGCTTCGTTTTCACCATAGACGTGCTTTGAGACAGCGTCTTCTGGATCGGTGCTACAAGCAGCAAGACCCATTGTCATGCATGCGAGGCACAAGTATAATATATTCTTTTTCATACGAAATGCTATTTAATTATCAATGAATTACAAACCATCATAACCCGTATTCTGCTTCAACTTGAGGTTACCCTGCAAAGCTTTCTTCGGGATGGGGAACAAGTCGCCATTACGGTCAGTCGTTGCATCCTTGCAGAACCAAGACTTGCCATTATAGACGTTCATGTTGGTACCCTTGATATTGAAGCGAATCAAATCATCACGACGGTGAGCCTCGCACACAAACTCCTTGGCATACTCATCGAGCAAACCACCGAATTCGATGTCGTCACCACCTTCTTCTGTGATAATCCACTTGTGCTCATCTACCGAAGCGCCCTGGTCCTCACGGTGTCCATAGTTGTACTTACTGCCACCCTTCAAGTATGCGGCAGTCACGGTAGCCTTGCTTGGGTTGTCCTTGAAGTTACGGGCACGAACCTCAGAAACCAACTGAGCGGCGTAGTCCTCGTTCTCGCCCAGGCGGAGATAGCACTCAGCCTCCATCATCAAGGCATCAGCATAACGGAAATAAGGCACATCGTCATAGCTTGTACCATAGTCACCACTCAGGATTTCATACTTGATGAGACGATAGCTCTCGAATGGGAAACAGCCGGGATTGTCGATACTGTGAAGTTCCCTGGTATATACCAAAGGCTCACCATCCACGAGGATGGCACTGCCATCCTCGGCATACTGCTGGCCGCCTGTCCAAGTATTTTCCATACGGGTATCCCCCTCCTCGTAGATGTCGAGGAACTGTGGGAACACGATACCGCCACCTGTTGCCCAACCGGCGAAGTTCCATCTTGTTCTACCTGCATTGTGAATCCACAAGTTGGCCATATAGTTACCACCGGCATAATTGTTCTCCAATGGAATACCGAAGATAATCTCCTTAGAGCTTGAGATGTCCTCCTTGAAATTGTCATTATAGTTGGAAGCCAAGGCAAACACGCCAGACTGGGTTACTTTCTGAATCTCCTCCAAGCTCTTGCGATACCAGCTCTTGTCGGAATCGTCCTTGAACCAAGCATTGTGGTTCAGATACAACTTAGCCAAAAGCATGTGGGCAGCATACTTGTTGATCTTACCCATTTCCACAGTGGATGGGCACTTGTCTGCCCACTCCTTCAACTCACTCTCAATCCAGTTGAAAGTTGTCTCGGGCGTTGCCTGGTCTGGAGTCCAGCCATCCTCGTGTACATACGTTGTGTCCAGAGGGATGTTGCGATACAAATCGAACAGATTGTAATAGTACAAAGCACGATAAGCACGAACCTGGGCTACGATAGAGGTGTTAGACGCAATAGTCTCGTTGGCAAGAATCTTGTTGCAGGCATTCACTCCAGCGTAGTTGTTGTCCCAGTTAACCTCGAAGAAACCCATCTCAGAGTTCAACTGATGCTTGTGCATGGGCACATAGAGGTCACCCCAACCGATTCCGGGACGGCTTGGTACGCCCCAAACATCAGAACTCATATCCATGATGTCCGACAATCCGAACCATCCCCAATACACGGTACGCAAACTGCTATATACAGGAGCAATCGTACGGTCTAACTCTTCCTGTGTGAAGGTGTGTTGCTCGGAAGCAATCACACTATATACTTTTTCGTCAAGATCGGTACAACCTACCATACTGAGGCCACAGGTTCCTACAATGGCAGATACCAACAACTTATTTATTTTTGTATTCATAATGATTCACTTTTTAGAATGTTACCTTAGCACCGAATGTAAATGTACGGATAGTAGGATACTGGTCACGAGAGTCGATACCAGAAGAAGTAGGATCACTATTTCTCAACTCTGGATCCAATCCGCTGTAGCTAGTGATGGTGAAGAGGTTGTCACCAGACAGGTATAAATACAGGTTCTTGATGTACTTGGTTGACTTGAATGGAACAGTATAGCCCAAGGTCAAGTTGGACAGTTTCAAGTAGTTACCATTCTCCAAGAAGTAATCTGTGAAAGTCTGCTTCTGAGCCACGGAAAGCACGGCTGTACCATACTTCTGATCTGCGGCAGACTTCATGCGGTTGTATGAAACAGCGTTGTTTTCGTAATAAGCACGAGCCTCATTCAGAATCTTATAGCCGAAACGGCCAGTGAACTGCATGGTCAAGTCGAATCCTTTATAACTCAACGTGTTGCTCCATCCAAGATTGACCTTAGGAATAGCATTGCCAAGATACTGGTGATACTTGTCATCGGTCGGCATTTTGTCGTTGAATTCCTCGGCCTCACCTGTTTCCTTGTTCTCGATCAACCAAAGTCCGTTCTTAGAAATACCAACAGTCTTCATTCCATACCACTGGCCGAGAGGCTGACCTACCTCCATGCGCTGGGTAGATAGAGAGATTGGCTCACCCAAGTAAGCTACATCCTGTGTGTTGGCAGTCTCGTAAAGGTCGTTTGAGAGACTAATCAACTTGTTGGCGTTGTGCGACAACGTAACGGTCGTCTTCCACTCGAAGTCCTTGGTGCGAACAGGCACAGCGTTGACTGCGATTTCAATACCTTGGTTGCGCATCTTACCGACGTTGGCCAAAGTAGTGCTGACCAAGTTTGGAGGTGTAGGCACGGTGTATGACCAAAGCATATCAGAAGTATTCTTGCGATAGAGGTCGATTGTACCAGACAGTCTTCCATCCAGAACGCTCCAGTCCAAACCGATGTTGAACTCAGCAGACTTCTCCCATTTCAAATCGGGGTTAGGGTTAGAATTTACAGAAAGACCCTGATACCACTTTCCACCATCATAATAATAGGTATCTCCAAGGTTCCACTGGGTGAGTGAAAGGTATGAAGAAGATGGAATCACACCAGTAACACCATAACCAACACGGAGTTTCAAGTTGTCCAACCAACTCTTGGTACTCTCCATGAACTTTTCATTGCTGATGGTCCAACCTGCGGATGCAGATGGGAAAGTACCCCACTTGTGGTTGGCACCAAACTTAGAAGAACCCTCACGGCGTACACTGAGCAACAAATTGTACTTGTCAGCGAAGCCGTAGCTAACACGACCGAAGAAACCGACGAGCTTGTCATCGTTCTTGTAGCTACCCATGCCAGCCTTACCATCCTTCAAGTATTCACCAACACCCAGGTTGTAATACTGATAGTAATCACTCATGAAGTTGGTGTTGTTGGCATTGAAGCCCTCGTACATATTATACTGATAGCTGTAACCCACCAACGCCTCGAAGCGATGGTCGCCCCACTGATGCTTGTAAGTAGAGGTCAACTCCAAGTTATCATTCTTTCCATAGGAATAACTATGGTATGCGTTGCCTTTGTAACCATTCTGCTTCTGGTCATAATACTGAGAAGTATAATAACCCTCATCATGAGCGTTAGAACGGTCTGTAGAAATCATCAAGTTGGTTGTCCATCCCTTGATAGGCTCTACGGAGATGTTTCCAGTCAAGCGGGTCTCCTCGCTCTTGTATTCACCGGTATGCTCGTTCAAGAGAGCAACAGGGTTAGAATAGTAGTTGATAGACATATTCTCATAATATGTACCATCACTATTATAGATAGGCTCTGTCGGGTTACGCATGATGGCCTGACGATAAACCTGTGTGCTGGCTGCATCAACAGGACCGTTCTTGTGGATCTTCTTCATGACGTTGAACTGCAACTTAACGATGTCGTTAAACATCCAATGAGACAAACCCGCATTGAAGCGCATATCATCAGAGTATGTCTTCAAGAATACACCCTGCTGATTACGATAGGTAAAGTCTGCATTGTAAGAAGTGGTCTTGGTACCACCTACCACAGAAACATTATGGTTATGTGTGAAAGCAGTGCGCGTCACGGCATCCAACCAATCGGTATCATAACCCTTGTCCGTAAAGTTGGTCTTGCCGTCACGAATATCCTGTCCATCCATCATATCCAACTTGTTGGCAAATGATGAAATGGAAGCATAACCATTGTAATTTACTGTCGCGTTTGACTCGCGACGTCCTGCCTTTGTAGTGATGATAATCACACCGGCAGCACCACGAGTACCATAAATGGCGGCAGCAGATGCATCCTTCAACACATCAATACTCTCGATGTCCTCAGGAGCAACAGTTGACATACTACCCTCGATACCATCAACAAGCACCAAAGGAGTATTGGAACCATTCAAGGAAATGACACCACGAAGACGGAGGGCAGAGGATGTACTTGGGTCACCACTACCTGTCGCGATTGTCAAACCTGCCACCTTACCTTTGATCAGGTCACCGGCATCGTGAATGTTACCTTGCGAGAAGTCTTCTGCCTTGATACTTGTAATGGCAGAGGTTATATCGCCCTTCTTCTGGGTACCATAACCGATGACAACGACTTCGTTCAGAGACTTAAGGTCTTCCTGCAAAGTCACGTCACCACCTTTGGTTTCCTGATTAACAAAACCAATGTAAGAGATTGCCAGGGTAGCTCCGCGCTTTACCTTCAAGGTATAGTTACCATCAATATCGGTAACAGTACCGTTCTTGGCATTGTCCTTCTCGATAACACTTGCGCCAATGATGGGTTCACCCTTGGCATCTTTCACAACACCCTTTACGGTCACCTCATTCTGCTGAACGGCTTCCGTCTTTAGAGTTGACGAGGTCTCGCTTGCTGCGATGGCGGGAACAGCCCCTCCACAGGCAAGGACCAAACACGCGATGGCTTTGACATAAGCTTGGCTATGTACGAAGCCTAAGAGATTTTGTGTCTGTCTCATTTAGAAAGTTGTTAGTTTATATTATTAGCTTTTGTTTAATTTCAGATTAGAACTTTTAGTATTTCTTACGTTGGCAAAATTACACCAAGTCCAACATTTTGCGTATAACAATCGTACAATATAACGGAAAAATCGTCCAATTTTAGTGGTTTGGACGATATTTTCATCATATTTTCCACTTATCGTAGCATTTTTGTCACATAAAAATCCTAAAGCACAGTCAGTGACTATCCAAGTTAGATAGCTTCACTTTCCAAGGCAGAGAGTCTATGAAAGTAAGTGCGGTCTATTATTCTATTTTGTTAAAGGAAAAATTGTCAAAACGAATGTTCTGAACGATTTTCCCTAACTTAAACCTTACTGACCCGTAGCCTTCTTCAGTTTCTCCACGGCGGCATTGATCATGTCGTGGGTTCCACTTCCGTCGGTCACATATTTCTGAACCATTCTTCCGTAACTGACGGCTTCCTTCAACTCTTTGCTCGTGGTCTCGTCGGGCCATCCAGCCCTTCTGAGGAGGGCGGAGAGGGGGCGGAGGTCTTCCATCTCGGCGAGGTTGCCGGGACGCATCGTGTTGATGGCTCGGTTGAGGATGGCGGTGTTGCCCTCCAACTCGTCTTGCGTCACCTTCTTCTTGCCCTTCAGGATGAGTTGCTTTGCCTGATCCACCGCCTTCAACATACGCTCATAACCGTTGGGAGCCCAGGGTGCATACTCGGGGATCTTCTGCGAGAGAGCGTTCCACTTCTCCTGGTCGGCCTTACGCTGCTCGGCGAGAGAGAGGAGGGAGTTCAACTCGGTGAAATCCACCTTTACCTTCTTACTCTTCTTGGTAGCGGCATCGGTGAGGTTGATGCGATAGTAGTGGGTACTGTTGGCATTGCGATAATAGTCGGGCTGGAACTCCTTGCCGTCCATCTTCAGGGTGAGGAGGTTGGCAGCGGCACCCGTGCTTACGCCATTCGACTCTCCCACTGTCACCTTGCTCAACTTGGAATCCACGTTCAATGTCGCCTGGTTCCACGTCTGTGCGCCCGTTCCCGTCATCACGAGCGGACCATACATCAAGGTTCCCACCCATGCGGTCTTCAGTGGAGTACCGTCGAGACTTGCCACGTCGCTGGAGAGCTTGTCGGCTCCATATTCGATGTGCTTGTTGAAAGGCATATCAATCTCGATGACATCGCCCGCCTTCCAATGTTTCTGTTCCAAAACGAGATAACTGCTTGGCTGCGTGTTTCTTGCCACTTCCTTGCCGTTTACCTTCACCACGAAGCCCTCGGTAGCCCAGTAAGGCACACGGAGTTTCAACGTGAAGTCGCCCTCGCCTTCCGCAATCTTGATGGCAGAATGTTGGGCGGGCCAGAGGCAATCCTGCTTGATGGTCACGCCCTTCTCCTTCCAGTGGAGCGTGGTGGGCATATAGAGTCCCACCCACAGGGTGTTGGCATTGGCGAAGTAGGCTGCCTGCTGGTACTTGGTATGGTTCTCCGAACCCGTACCACCGCAGCAAGTGCTTTGCGGAGTCTCGTTGCCGAAAGGCTTGGTGGCGTTGAGACCCACGGCATACTGATAACAGGTCTCGTACTTGTCTGGGTTGAGCGAGCCAATCACCTGATTATATAAGGTACGCTCGTATGAGTCCATGTATTTGGCGTCATCAGGATTGTAGCAGTTCAAATCCTTGGTGAGCTTCAAGAGGTTATAGGCACAACAAGTCTCGTTGATGTCAGGATTCGCCTCCGACTCACCCTCCTGCATACCATTAGTCGCCATACTCAGAATCTGGGTATAGGGCTGACGGAACATCTCGCCGTTGCCCACACCACCCGTGGCATACATATAACGGCCCTGGATGAGATTCCAGAAGTTCTGCGAGAGGTTGTAATAGAACGGATTCTTGTTGGTCTTGTAACTGCGCAACGCTCCGACAATCATTGGGATATGCTGGTTGGCATGACGCGTGCGGATGTCGTCCACGTTGACCGACAGGGGCTGATAGAACTTCGGCGCATCGAAACAGTTGCTTGCCTCGATGAGCTTTGCCTTGTCGTCCTTGTCAGATACCATCTCGGAGAGGCGAGCCAACGACTCACTGATGCCGCCCACCTCGCCGGCGATGTACATATCCCACATCTCGTAGCGGTTGCCCGGCTTGCTGCGACGCTCGTCCTGTGTGCCGTCTTGCTTCACATAAGTGCGATAGTGCATTCGGTTCCACACCCAGAGTCCCATGTCCTTGGCTATCTGGAGCGCCTTGTCGCAAATCTCCTTGTCATCGAAATAGGTGGCGATGTCGATGAGACCAGCCAACTGCTTGTGAACACTGTAATAAGGTGCCCAAACCCAGTCGGAGTTGTTGTAGGCACGATACATCTCGATGAGGGCGCAATGCTGGGCAGGGATGGCGTTGAGATAGCCGTAGCCATACTGTTCAGGGTGCTTCTTGTATTCGTCGAAAGCCTCCCAAGTACCCTTCATCTCACGGAGTTCAGCCTCAGGGGCGAAATCACGAGCCTCCCAGTTGCGCTTCAAGTCCTTGTTATACACGAAGGTATGCTCCTGGCACTCACGGAGTTCGTTCACCATACGGGTGATGTTCTTGCGAAGAATCGCCTTCTGCTCAGGATTGGTAGCCACGGCATAAGCCTGTGCGATGGCCGACATATAGTGACCAGAACCATGTCCCTTGAGCTTGGTGTCGGGAGAGTCCCATCCATCCGCCTTCGTATAGCCCTCTGTGGGGAGACCGTATGTGTCGCGATAGTTGTAGAGCTGCTGAGTGACATCCCATGAACAAATCTCACGTATAGCCTCATCCCGGTTGTGGGTGAGACGGTTGTCACCGTCCACGGTCACGTCGGCAAGAGAGAATGTGTGCGCCACCTCCTCTTGCGGAGCCTGATAACCCTCAGCCACCACCTTCACCTGTGCCTTGATGGGATAGCCATTGTCGGTCGATTCGTCGCCGATGACGAAACCACCCACCTCATACTGGGTGCCAACGGCATGCTTCTGCACGTCAGCCTGAGCCTGCTCGTCAGCAAGCGGACTGTTGGACCAGCGCACCTGGCGATACTCAGAGTAACCGTCAGAGTAGGTTACCCAAACAAGATAGGGAAGACGAGGGGCGGTGCCCTGTGGACAATCCACCACCACCGGAGCCACCTTGGCGATGGCGCGGTATACAGTGCCTGCATTTGCCATAGTTGGCAAACATGCTATACCTATTATTAATGTGAACTGTTTTGAATCCATTTTGATTTGGATTAATATTGCTTTTTATTTACGTTGGCAAAATAAGTGAAAAATCCGCTTTTCGGATGAAAGTATCGTACAGAAAGATAATATTATCGTCTCATTGGACAGTTTTAGGACGATTTTTTTATTAATTTGTACTTTATTGGCACTAACCCACCAAACCTCTTTGTAAATTTGCATCGTAATTAATAATAAGCCTAAGAAGAATATGACAAAGAAGCTACTTTTCATCGCCACCTTATTATATATAGGAGCATCGGTATCGGCAGAGAACTATCTAGTGAAATCACCAGATGGAAAAATTGTCGCCGAACTCAACACCGACAAGAATCTCTCTCTAAAATTTCAGTATAACGGCTCCGTACTTTTGAAGGAGTCTTCAATAGGTATGAAACTGACGGATGAAAAGGAGATTGGTAGTCGCCCAAAGGTGAAGAGCCACAAGCTCACCAACCACAAGGAGACTATCAATTCTCCCTTTTACCGCCAGAAGTCATTCAGCACCGCCTACCAGGAACTGAACGTGGCACTGAAGAACGGCTTCGGCATCATCCTCAGGGCATACGACGAGGGAGTGGCATATAGATTCTACACCACACAGAAAGGCAAGACCGTCATCATGAACGAGACCGCCGACTATAACTTCGGCAAGGACAAGAAGGCATGGCTTCCCTATACCACCACCCCGGAGAAGCCCTTCGCCATGGCTTTCCAGAACATCTACGACGAGACACGCATCGACACCGCCAAGCAGGCCCTCGCCTTCCTGCCAGCCACCGTGGATTGCGGCAAGGCAAAGGTCACCATCCTGGAAAGCGACCTCGTGAGCTACCCCGGAATGTGGCTCCAGGCAGACGGTGACATGTTGAAGGCAGTCTTCGCCCCCTACCCCAAGAAGATGGCCTACCATCCCTGGCGTCACATGAGTCATGTGGCAGAGGCGTGCGACTACATCGCCACCAGCACCGGCAAGCGCAACTATCCCTGGCGCGTGTTCGCCATCACAGAGAAGGACACCGAGATGCCCACCAACAACCTGGTGTACGCCCTCGCCTCCCCCAACAAGATAGGCGACACCTCATGGATCAAGCCCGGCAAGGTGGCTTGGGACTGGTGGAACGACTGGAATCTGAAGGGAGTGGACTTCAAGGCAGGCATCAACTACGAGACGTACAAATATTATATAGATTTCGCCCACAACCACGGACTGGAATACATCGTGCTGGACGAGGGATGGTACAACTCCAAGGAGGGAAGCATTCTGAGACCCATCGACGAAATCCAGTTGCCAAAACTCATAGAATATGCGAATGCCAAGGGCGTAGGCATCGTGCTCTGGGCCGTATTCAACGTGATGGACGAGAACCTGGAGACCATCTGTAAGACGTATGCTGACATGGGCATCAAGGGATTCAAGGTAGACTTCATGGACCGCGACGACCAGACAGCCGTAGAGATGATCGACCGTCTGGCCGCCTGCACCGCGAAGCATCACTTGATTCTCGACTTGCATGGTCTTTACAAGCCCGTGGGCTTGAACCGCACCTATCCCAACATACTCAACTATGAGAGTGTGTTCGGTATGGAGGAGAGCCGCTGGACGGAGTTGAAGAACGATATGCCGCTCTACGATGTCACCTTCCCCTACATCCGCATGATGGCAGGACAGGTGGACTTCACACCTGGAGCCATGCGCAACGGCACCAAGGAAGACTGGCGCGCCATCTACACCAAGCCCATCTCCATGGGAACCCGCTGCCACCAGGCCGCGTGCTATGTGGTGCAGGACAGTCCGTTCACCATGCTCGCAGACACTCCGACCAACTATGAGGCAGACGAACCCTTCACCAAGTATATTGCCTCTTTGCCCGTAGTCTTCGACAAGACCATCGTGCCACTGGGCGAAATTGGCAAGTATATCGTCACCGCACGCCAGAAGGACAACAACTGGTATGTGGGTGGACAGACAAACTGGGACGAGAGGGACCTCACGCTGAGGTTTGACTTCCTTGGTGAAGGCAACTACGAGGCACAGATTCTGAAAGACGGCATCAACGCCAACCACAACGCAGAGGACTACAAGATTGAGCTGGCATCCATCAACAAAGATTCCAAACTCGACCTACATCTCGCCTCTGGTGGCGGATTCGTGATTAAACTCAAGAAGAAATAATTATCATCATACTTTAGGCTTTTATGGTTAACAAAATAATTTTAACATTATTAGTAGCTGCGGCAGTGCCTGTGACAGGTGCTGCCCAGAAAGCTGCTTACAACACTCCTGGTGCCGGCAACCCCATCCTTCCCGGATATTTCGCCGACCCCACCATCAAGAAATTCGGTGACACCTATTATATATATGCCACTACCGACGGCAGTGGCGCCGGTTTCGGTCCCGCCCAGCTCTGGTGCAGCAAGGACTTCAAGAACTGGACGCTCATGCCCATGAACTGGCCCGACAGCCACTGGATATGGGCTCCCGACGTGATGAAAAACGAGGCTGACGGCAAGTACTACTACCTCTACTGCCAGCCCTGCAAGCTCCACCTCGGTGTTGGCGACACGCCACGCGGTCCTTGGAAGAACGTGCTCGGCGAAAGCGAGGCAGTGCTCGTGCCCGACAGATTCGTAAAGAACGCCATTACCCTCGACGGCCAGACCTTCCGCGACGATGACGGCTCGGTGTATATGTACTGGGGCACCTGGGGCATCTATCCCGGTTTCGGTTGCGGTGCGGGCAAGCTCAATCCCGACATGAAGTCGTTCTCTGAGACCAAGCTCATCGAGAACACCGAGGTGACCCACTTCTTCGAGGCACCCTTCGTGTTCAAGCGCAACGGCACGTATTATTTCCTCTACTCCTGCGAGCATTGCGAGGATGCAAGCTACCGTGTGGATTACGCCACGGCGAAGAGTCCGCTCGGTCCCTACACTTACCACGGCACCATCCTCAAGACCAATGCCGACGGTACGGTGCATGGCCCTGGCCACAACAGTATCTTGCAGGAAGGCGACAACTACTACATCGTATATCACCGTCATGACAACCCCCACTCCAACCGTGGCTTCCACCGCCAGGTGGCTATTGACAAGTTGGAATTCAACGCCGACGGCACCATCAAGGAAGTAGTGCCCACCCACGAGGGCATCGACCTGAAGCCCGAGATTAAGGTGGCAAAGAACCTTGCCTTCGGAGCCAAGGTGACAGCATCGTCCTATTACGACAACGATTTCCACCCCGAATATGCAGTAGATGACAACAACGGAACACTCTGGCGCCCCCGTACCACAGGTCCGGCATGGATTCAGATAGACCTCGGCAAGAAGCAGAGCATCAAGAGCGTGTGGACCCAGTTTGAGTATGGCACGCAGTTCTATCAGTACATCATCGAGACCTCAAACGATGGCATCCATTGGCAAACCTTCTCCGACAAGCGACAGAACCGCTTGGCAGGTTCGCCCATGGTGGACTTCGGCAATGCCAAGGCACAGTATGTACGCCTCACCTACACCGGCGGACAGAAGAACGGTTTCGGCGGTGCCATCTGGAACATCAAGGTATACGGCACGGCTGAGGATTCTGCTCCACAGCAGTGGCTCGGTCTAACCGCCGCCGACTTCGACGGCAGTGCATGGCACAACAACGAGGGTATGCTCGGCGGTGAGTTCAAGCTCATCCAAGGCACAGCACTCAGGGAGCGCATCAGTGGCAAGGACGCCATCACTCTCCAGCCCGGAACCCAGCTCGTGATGAACCACCCACAATTGGGCAAGGCTCGCAAGCACACCCTCACCGCACAGGCTTACGACAACGGCGCATGGCATCAGATTGACGAGAACGATGCCCGTCTGACCCTCTCCGAGGGAAAACTGGAGATCAAGGCAGGAAGCGCACCCTTCACACTGACCAACCTGCGCTACTACAACTGGGAGCAGGAAACACCCGAGAAGGCTTTCGACGCAGAGAGCGACATCGTTCGAGAGAATGTTGCGGACAAGGTCAGCCGCGGACTGGTGGTTGACCTCAACGCCGACTACTACAACGAGGGCGACACCGTACCTTATATCAAGAATGGTAGTCCGCTCGACGTTCACCTCAAGGGCGAGTTCGAGACCCAGCACGACACAGCCACCATCGTCAAGACTATCAACGGCAAGAAAGCCTTCGCCTTCACGGGCAAGGAGAGCTACAGGAGCAACTTCATGTTGCCCACCACCATCCGTGACAATGCTCCTTACACCATCGAGGCTTGGATTCTGAATCCCGAGATGGCCGAGAACGAGTGCGTTGCCGACTTCACCTCTTCTCACGACGAGTTGGAGAAACTGATGCTCGTGAACGGCACAGAGCCCCGTTGCGGTGCGATGAACCACTATGGTTGGTACGAAGATGTTGGCTACAAGGAGATGAAGAGTCTCGCCGGCAAGTGGCAGCATGTATATGTTTGCTTCGACGGCAGGACCGAGAGCGTCTATATCAACGACCAGCTCATCAGCAAGAAGGACATCCAACTGTTGGTGAAGCCCTCACAGTTTATGATGCTCGGCATCAACGCCGAGGGAGCATGGCCCTTCACAGGCTACCTCCATTCGCTGAAGCTCTGGGATGAGTTCATTCCGAAGAAGTGAAGAGTGAAGAACGAAGAGTGAAGAGTGAAGAACGAAGAATTAACAAAACAACAACGATACAATGAAGAAAATTCTAATGACATCGGCCTTGGCGGCATTGGCATTGGTGCCCGCCTTGGCACAGAAGGTGAGCAAGAGCGCAGGGGGCTATCCCATCACCCCCGTGCCTTTCACATCGGTAAAAGTGTGGAACAACTCGTTCTGGGGACAGCGCATCGAGACCTCTCGCGCCGTCACCATCCCACTGGCTTTCAGCAAGTGCGAGAGTGAGGGACGCTACAAGAACTTCGAGCGTGCCGCCCATCCCAGCGACACCTACGACGTGGGTAAGTTGATGCCTTACAGCTTCGACGACACCGATCCCTACAAGACCATCGAGGGTGCCAGCTACGTGCTGCAGACCTATCCCGACAAGAAGCTGAAGGCATACATCGACAGTGTACTCGACATCATCGCCCCCGCACAGGAGGCAGACGGTTATCTCTACACCGCCCGCACGCAGAACCCCAAGCATCCCCATTTCTGGGCTGGCGACAAGCGCTGGAGCATGGAGGAAGACTTGAGCCATGAGCTTTATAACCTCGGACACATGGTGGAGGGAGCCGTGGCACACTGGCAGGCTACAGGCAGCCGTAAGTTCCTCGACATCGCCATTCGCTACGCCGACTGCGTGGTGAAGGAAGTAGGCCCCAATCCCGGTCAGGCTTGCGTGGTGCCCGGACACCAGATTGCCGAAATGGCGCTCTGCAAGCTCTATCTCGCCACAGGCAACAAGAAATATCTCGACGAGGCTAAGTTCTTCCTCGACTACCGTGGCAAGACAAAGATCAAGACAGAGTACTCACAGAGCCACAAGCCCGTATTGGAACAGGACGAGGCAGTTGGCCACGCCGTGCGTGCCACCTATATGTATGCCGGTATGGCTGACGTTGCCGCCCTCACAGGCGACACAGCCTACATCCACGCCATCGACCGCATCTGGGACAACATCGTGAGCAAGAAGCTCTAC
>CAVJZZ010000060.1:0-16197 GCA_963654295.1 Lachnospiraceae bacterium
GGATTCTCCCCGTCGAAGTGAAGGCGGAGGAAAACCTACAGGCGAAGAGCCTTCGTACATTTGTGGAGCGCAACCCGGGCTTGCAAGGCATCCGCCTGTCCATGTCACCATACCGTGAGCAGGATTGGCTCGTCAACTATCCGCTCTATTCTGTGCAGGCGATATTTTGACAATCGCCATTTTATCGGATGAGCCATTTAATGTCTATCGAAAAAACAAACGGCAAAGGCTGGCGGACAAGCCGCCACTTCCTTTGCCGTTTCTATGTGTGAAATGCCTCAAGCGATCTGCATTGTGGGTGTAAGCCAATTCGCCATCGACACTTTGTTTCGGAATTCCTACTTTAGCACAGGTCTAACGCCTTGGCCAAAATTTCTATATTCTTCATGTATGTTGATGCCACTTTGGCTAAAGTTAAACTTATAAGCGTGTTTGTAAGAGGTTATTGGAGATGTTATACCAAAAAACCCTTCACTGTAACCAATTTGAGACTGTGTATCGCCCGATGTTGAAGTCCAATAATGTCCTGATGTCCCGCCTCCACATGTATACCGATCATCTCTATAACCATTATACGGAAAGAAGATAGAGTTGCCATTAGTTTTGCTTGTGAACTCAAGTCCACTAACTGTTTCTCCGCTTGAATTTTTACGGCTTGCTTCTTTCTGGGTCGTGCCGTTTATCAATTCCTCCACTTCCGACTTGGTCGGCATTTTGCAAAACTGTCCCCACACTACATAGGCCGCATCGTCGCCGTTGCTCAAAGTCATTTGGGGGTCGTCTTGGTATTTTTCGCACCCGAAATCTGTGTAATATTTGCAATAGGTATAGTCGTCATCCCAAAAATGGTAATCGCTATATACAGAATAATCCTTTTTTGTATATGTTTCCGCCCATGAAAAATGATCCCCATAATCAGCCGCAACGTTTGCGCCCACATTGGTATCAGCCCACATCTTAGACAATCCAAGGTCTATGAACTTGTGTCCATATACAACCTTATATCCACCCTGGTGCATCTTGCTTTGGGTGATTGTCGCAATCTTTATTTTTCCGCGTTCTATCTCCAGGGTTTTGGCTGGCGTGCAGGAAGACATCTCAAGATTCTTAACAGTATAGTAGCCCAACTTCACATTGATTTTGTAGTCTTCGCCCACAGGCATGGGAATATAAAACACCGCTGATGTACCATATACTCCCTCTGCCGTGATGGTTACCGTCTTGAGGGAATCGGGCACATCCGTATTGTCCTCGTCCGATTCGATTTTTGGCTCATAAGAGCTTAGGTCCACCTTGAAGTCACCGCATATCTGCCTGTCGGCAGTGATTGTCAGGAAGGAAATGTTAGATTGCATCTTGTCGATCTTTATGCACAGAAGACCGCAGAGGTGCTTGAATTGCACAGAAGAGCCATCGGCTCCATCAGCAATCTTCGCCCACAATGCGGGGCTGGCACTTATCTTTTGGTCGTCCACCTTGTCTGAATTGGCCGCGAAGTCGGTGTCCCAGCTGTCATACGTATACTTGGAGGGGAGGTGATATGTAAGCTGGGTGCCCGATATCTTGTGGTTTTCGTTGTATGGATAAACCGCATAGTCGCCAAGCTCGCCTTCTATGTCGCCCGAAAAAGTGGCGTTCAGCATATTGGCGCTCCTGCTTTTGAGGTCGAGCTGGTACAGCTTCTCAGTTCCACTCGCCGAGACGCCTATTGCGTCGCCGTCCTGCCAATAGTACGGCGAGTTCGACTTCAAGTTGGTGGCAAACACGGCTCGCGTGCCTTCACCCGCGTTTGCGCTCACGGTGACGGTGTGGCGCACCTGCGAGGAAGAAGACTGGCCGCCTTGCACGTCGTCCTGCGAGCAGGCGGAAAGCAACACTGCGGCTATCGCAGCAATGAAGCAACCTATTTTATTACCATTCTTCATATTCAATGTTGCTTCTCTCAATATCCATTTTGTTACTCTCCGTACTTGCCGCAAGGCAACTACTTTCGCACTCAATTTCTACCACCTGCATGCAGGGGCGTTCATACTTTTTCTTCAATTCTTCTGTCATAAATCTATAATCATCGCAATTGTGCTGCAGTAACGAGCAAGCATAATTTTAAACCTACCATTGCTACCATGAAGACATGGGACATGCAGTCTAACTTGTTTGTTACTACATATTTGGGCGCAAAATTACGTAAAAAAAAATACTACCAAAGTTTTCTACATATTATATGCATGGTTGCAGGCTTTTGTCTCCTTATCTGCACTTTTCCCTCCATTTCTTTGTTCTGTAGCAAGAATTCTTATTGTTATGAAGAAAATTTCGTAACTTTGCACCCTAATCTAAGGATGATACAACAAGACTATGAAGTTTTATTCAGATGCCGAACTGGCACAACTCCTCGATAAAGACATATTTCATCAGATATCTGCCGCAGCCGACGGGCTGGGCTTGGAATGTTATGTGGTGGGCGGCTATGTGCGCGACCTCTTTCTTGAACGCCCCTCCAACGACATTGATGTGGTCGTGGTGGGCAGTGGCATACAGGTGGCGAATGCCTTGAAACAACAGCTGGGCAAGCGGGCTTATATTTCCGTGTTCCGCAACTTCGGTACGGCACAAGTGAAATACAAGGACATGGAAGTGGAGTTTGTCGGTGCACGCAAGGAAAGCTACAGTCACGACTCCCGCAAACCAGTCGTGGAAGACGGCACCTTGGAAGATGACCAGAACCGCCGCGACTTCACCATCAACGCCATGGCAATCTGCCTGAACAAGGAGCGTTTCGGCGAACTGGTCGACCCCTTTAACGGCTTGGCAGACATGGAAGACAAGATCATCTGCACCCCTCTTGACCCCGATATCACCTTCAGCGACGATCCGTTGCGCATGATGCGTTGCGTGCGATTCGCCTCCCAACTGAATTTCCAGATAGAAGACGAAACCTTTGATGCGCTTGGGCGCAATGCGGAGCGTATCAAGATTATCAGTGGCGAGCGCATCGTGGATGAGTTGAACAAGATCATGATGACGGATCAGCCCAGCCGCGGTTTTGTCGACTTGTATCGTTGCGGTCTGCTTCCGCTCATCATTCCCGAACTTACGGCGCTCGACATTGTGGAGACACGCAACGGCAGGGCACACAAAAACAATTTCTACCATACGCTTGAAGTGCTCGACAATGTGGCGAGGCAGTCACACAGTCTGTGGCTCCGCTGGGCTGCCCTGTTTCATGACGTGGGCAAACCGCGCAGCAAACGCTGGGACAACCAGATGGGATGGACGTTTCACAACCACAACTACCTGGGCGCAAAGATGATTCCCGGCATCTTCCGCCGGATGAAGTTGCCCATGGATGCCAAGATGAAGTATGTGCAGAAGATGGTAGATCTGCACATGCGCCCCATTGTGATTGCCGACGAAGAAGTGACCGACAGTGCCGTGCGTAGGTTGATGAACGATGCTGGCGATGATATCGACGACTTGATGACCCTCTGCGAGGCAGACATCACGAGCAAGAATGTCGTGCGCAAGCAACGTTTCCTGGAGAACTTCCGCACGGTGAGGGAGAAACTTGCCGATTTGAAGGAGAAAGATTACAAGCGTCTGCTCCAGCCCTGCATCGACGGAAACGAGATTATGGAGATGTTCCATCTAAGTCCTTGTCGCGAGGTGGGCACGCTGAAGCAGACCCTCAAGGATGCCGTGCTCGACAATAAGGTGGCGAACGAACGTGAGCCGCTGATGAGGCTCCTCATGGAAAAAGCGCAACAGATGGGATTGACGCAAAGGTGAAAAGTTGATAAAAGAGAGTTTCTTTAGGGGTAAATAGTGTTAAATGTGTAGCTCTGTCCTTAGGAGTTACACATTTAATATTTAACTTTGCAACCCGAAAACTGAATGTGATGTTTGAGTTTTCGGCGCTCTCTTCCTTCACTTGGAGAAGTGAATGGCGGGGACGATGTTTTAGGATAGAGAAATCATCATAAGAATTATACATTATTTAGTAGGTATGACAAAGAATAAGTTTTTATTGTTTGCGGCTATGGCTGCAATGCTTGTCTCATGTGGAGGCAAGAAGTCGTCAGGTAAACCTGACTTCGGTGACAACGAGTATGCTGTGAGAACTGTTGCGGCGCAAAGTGCCAATATAGAAAGCACATACCCGGCAACCATCAAGGGTGTTCAGGATGTGGAGATCAGACCGAAGATCTCCGGTTTTATCACCAAGCTTTGTGTGAAGGAAGGTCAGACCGTAAAGGCCGGACAGCTTCTTTTTGTGATCGACAACGTGACCTACGCTGCCGCAGTACGTCAGGCTTCGGCTGCCGTAAACTCTGCCAAGGCGCAACTCAACACGGCGCGCTTGACCTATAACAACAACTTGAAACTTTTCAAGAACAATGTCATCGGTTCTTACGAACTCCAGTCGGCAAAGAACTCTATGGAGGCTGCTGCCGCTGCCCTCGCACAGGCAGAGGCAAGCTATGTGTCTGCCAAGCAGAACCTGGACTTCTGTTATGTGACCAGTCCTGCTTCAGGTGTGATCGGTGACCTTCCTTACCGTGTGGGCGCACTCGTGAGCGCATCGAGCCAAGAGCCTCTCACCACCGTTTCCAATATCAGCACCATGCAGGTATACTTCTCGATGACCGAGAAAGACTTGCTTGAGATGACCAAGACAGCTGGTGGCATCCATGCAGCCATCAAGGACTATCCAGCCGTGCAGCTGCAGCTTGCCGACGGCACCATCTACGAACATCCCGGACATGTGGCTACCGTGAGCGGTGTCATCGACCCCACTACAGGTTCTGTTTCCATGCGTGCCGACTTCCCGAACCCGTCTCATCTGCTCAAGAGCGGTGGCTCAGGTTCTATCGTTGTGCCCCACCACAGCAATACAGCCATCGTGATACCTCAAGATGCCGTATCGCAGGTGCAGGACAAGCACTTCGTCTATATCGTAGGCAAGGACAACAAGGTGAAATATACCCCTGTGACCGTAGACCCGAAGGATGATGGCAAGAACTATATCATCACCAGCGGACTCAGCGTAGGCGACCGCTTTGTGGTTAACGGTATTTCCTCGCTTTCCGACGGAATGGAAATCAAGCCTGTAACAGAAGCACAGTATCAGGAAAAGCTGAAGAAGACTGAAGCCATGGGCGCTGACCAGAGCGATTTGCAGAAGCTCAAGAAAGACTTTGGCAAATAATTGATAGAAGGAAACAACTAAAGAGATTAATCCATGAAATTAGATAACTTTATCAAGCGTCCGGTGCTCTCGACGGTGATTTCTATCTTGATCGTCATCCTCGGTGTAATCGGACTCATATCACTGCCTATTGAGCAGTACCCGAACATCGCTCCTCCTACCATCATGGTGCGTGCGTCTTATACGGGTGCCAACTCAGAGACCGTGCTCAACTCCGTGCTTGCCCCTCTTGAGGAGCAGATCAACGGTGTGGAGGGTATGACCTATATGACCTCCTCTGCCACCAACGACGGTTCGGCTTCCATCACTGTCTACTTCAAGCAGGGAATGGATCCTGACATGTGTCAGGTGAACGTGCAGAACCGTGTGTCTCAGGCATCGGCATTGTTGCCTGCCGAGGTGACCAAAGCAGGTGTGACCGTGATGAAGCGCCAGTCTTCTACCGTAATCCTGTTTGGTCTTACCGCAGACGACGACCGCTATGACGACGAGTTCTTGACCAACTATGCCAAGATCAACGTGATTCCTGCCATCAAGCGTGTGAACGGTGTGGGTGAGTGCCAGAGCTTCTCTGAGAAAGACTACACCATGCGCTTGTGGATCGACCCGGTGAAGATGAAGAACTACAGTCTCATCCCATCCGACTTGACCAGTGTGCTCTCTCAGCAGAACATCGAAGCCGCTCCGGGTTCGGTGGGCGAGCAGAGCGACAACCAGTATCAATACACCTTCCGCTACAAAGGTCGTCTGAAGACTCCCGAGGAGTTTGGCAACATGATTATCAAGTCGACTCAGGACGGACAGACCATTCGTGTGAAAGACGTGGCAAGAGTGGAAATGGGTGCGTTGTCTTACAACGTAGACTCCAAGAACAATGGCAAGTCTTCTATCACCAT
Organism: Lachnospiraceae bacterium; assembly: GCA_963654295.1. Taxonomy (GTDB): domain Bacteria; phylum Bacteroidota; class Bacteroidia; order Bacteroidales; family Bacteroidaceae; genus Prevotella. The sequence continues at coordinate 6,103 of CAVJZZ010000060.1, forward strand.
GATGGTGACCCAAACTGCAGGTTCTAACGCTACCGAGATTGCTACTAATATCAAGCAGCTCCTGGCTGAACAGGAAGCTACGATGCCTCCAGGCTTGCACTTCGACGTGATGCAGGATGTGACCGAGTTCCTCTTTGCTTCTATCGAAGACTTGGTGAAGACCCTTGTCGAGGCGTTCATCCTCGTGTTTATCGTGGTGTATATCTTCTTGCAGGATACCCGTTCCACGCTGATCCCGTTGATTGCCGTTCCTGTGTCGTTGATCGGTACGTTCTTCTTCCTCTATGTGTTCGGCTTCTCGCTCAACCTGTTGACCCTTGCCGCCCTGGTGCTTGCCATCGCCATTGTGGTCGACGACGCCATTGTGGTGGTCGAGGCGGTGCATGCCAAGCTCGACCTCGGCTACAAGTCGGCACGTCAGGCGTCTATTGATGCCATGAACGAGATTTCGGGTGCTATCATCTCTATCACCCTCGTGATGGCTGCCGTGTTCGTGCCTGTGTCGTTCATGGGCGGAACTTCCGGTACGTTCTATCGCGAGTTCGGTATCACGATGGCCATCTCTATCATCATCTCTGCGCTGAACGCCTTGACGCTTTCACCGGCACTGTGTGCCATCTTGCTGAAGCCGAAGAACGAAGACGGCAGTGAACGCAAGATGTCGATGATAGACCGCTTCCATACCGCTTTCAACACAGCCTATGGAAAGGTGCAGACCAAGTATAGCCATGGCATCCGCCATATTGTGGAGCGTCCGGTTATCGCGATTGCTTCCGTGATCATTGGTATCGCCGTGATGGGCGTGCTGATGGCCAACACCAAGACAGGTCTTGTGCCTGACGAAGATACGGGAACCGTGTTCTGTACGGTGTCGACACCTCCGGGCACATCTATGAAGAAGACCAATGAGGTGATGGACCAGGTAGACCGCATGCTTGCTACCAACCCGGCTATCCAGAGCCGTATGCGTATCACGGGTTACAACTTCATCGCCGGACAGGGATCCAACCAGGGTACGTTCATCATCAAACTCAAGTCGTTTGAGGAACGTCAGGCAGAAGAAGGACCTTTGAAGTATCTCGGCGTGCACAACCTCGGTTCTACGATGGTGCTCGGCATGATCTATAAGCAGACCGCAGCTATCAAGGGCGCACAGATCCTTGCGTTCCAGCCTCCTATGGTGCAAGGTTTCTCTGCCACGAACGGTTTGACATTCTCCATGCAGGACCGTACGGGCGGCGACGTCAACAAGTTCTATGAGGTGACACAGAAGTTTATCTCCGAACTGAACAAGCGTCCTGAGATCAGCAATGCGATGACCTCATACAACTCCAAGTATCCGCAATACAAGATTGATGTGGATGTGGCGAAGTGTAAGCAGAGTGGCATCGACCCCTCTACCGTGCTCACCACCATGCAGGGTTACTATGGCGGTATGTATGCATCCAACTTCAACTCCTACGGTAAGCTCTACCGTGTGTATATCCAGGCAGACCCGAAAGACCGTGCCGACTTGAAGAGTTTGAGCAACATCTATGTGCGCACCTCTTCTGGCGAGATGGCTCCTATTCAGGAATATGTGAACTTGAGCCGTGTCTATGGTCCTCAGGAAATCGACCGTTTCAACCTCTTCACCTCTATCAATGTGAATGCTTCGGCTGCCGATGGCTATTCTACGGGTGATGCGTTGCAGGCCATGTCTGAGGTGGCGAAGACCTCGCTGCCCACAGGATTCACCTATGAGTTCTCCGGTCTGACACGTACCGAGCAGGAGTCGAGCAACTCTACGGCACTCATCTTCATCCTCTGTCTGACATTCGTTTACCTGATTCTGTCGGCACAGTATGAGAGCTATGTCTTGCCGTTGTCAGTAATCCTCTCCATACCATTCGGTTTGGCAGGCGCGTTCCTGTTCACCAACCTCTTTGGCAAGAACAACGACATCTATATGCAGATTGCCCTCATCATGTTGATGGGTCTGTTGGCAAAGAACGCTATCCTTATCGTGCAGTTCGCCCTTGAACGCCGCCGCACAGGTATGGCGATATCATGGTCGGCAGTGCTGGGTGCTACCGCCCGTCTGCGTCCTATCTTGATGACTTCGTTGGCCATGATTATCGGTCTGTTGCCAATGCTGATGCCTTGGGGCGTAGGCTACAACGGAAACATGACCCTTGGTGCAGCCGCTGTGGGTGGTATGCTCATCGGTATGCTTTGCCAGATCATGATTGTGCCTGCATTGTTCTATATCTTCCAGACCATCCAGGAGAAGATCAAACCTATCGAGTTTGAGGACGACAACGCAGATGTCGCTACCGAGCTGAAGCAATACACCAATCCGCTCGCCGCCAATTTCCGCACTGGCGAAGAGAAGCTCAGCGGTAGTAATGTAAATCCAAATAACTAAAAGAAGTAAAGATGAAATGTAGAAATATCCTTCCGTTGGCTTTCGCAGCTGCTCTGATGAGCAGTTGCGGAATCTACAACAAATACCAGCGTCCAGACGTGAATACCACAGGATTGGTTCGCGACTCCGCTTCCGTGACTGACACGCTTGCCGTTTCAGACACGACGAGCTTCGGCAACTTGCCGTGGCGCAGCGTCTTTACCGATCCGCAGTTGCAGGCGCTCATCCAGAAAGGTCTCGAATGTAACACCAACATGCTCAATGCTGCACTCAATGTGCAGATGGTAGAGGCACAGCTCCAGGCAGCCAAGTTGGCATTCGTACCTTCGTTCACTTTCTCTCCGCAGGGCACCATCTCGTCATGGGACGGCAACAAGGCCACCAAGACCTATTCGTTGCCCATTACCGCCAGCTGGAGTTTAGACCTCTTCGGCAACCTGCTCAACCAGAAGCGCAGTGCACAGATGTCACTGTTGGCTACCAAGGACTATCAACTGGTGGTGAAGACCAAGCTCATCTCGAATATCGCCAACATGTACTACACGCTCTTGATGCTCGACAAGCAGCTCGAAGTTGTCAACAACATGGCAGACTTGACGAAAGACACGTGGAACATCATGAAGATACAGAAGGAGCTCGGTCGTACGAAAGAAACCAGCGTGCAGAGTGCAGAAAGCAACTACTACTCTGTGCTTGCGCAGGCTACCGACCTGAAGCGCCAAATCCGTGAAACCGAGAATTCGTTGTCTCTCTTGCTCGGACAGTCTGCCCAGAGCATTGCCCGCGGCACATTCGACAACCAGTCGTTGCCCTCGCAGTTCTCCACAGGCATCGGCATCCAACTGCTCAACAACCGTCCCGACGTACACTATGCAGAGATGAGTCTTGCCCAGTGTTTCTATGACGTGAACACCGCACGCTCCAAATTCTATCCCAGCATCACCATCTCGGGTACGGGCGCCTTCACCAACAGTTCAGGTGCCGGCATCGTGAACCCGGGCAAGTGGTTGCTCAGTGCCGTCGGTAGTCTGGTGCAGCCCATTTTCCAGCACGGACAGATCATTGCCGGACTGAAGGTGGCAAAAGCACAAGAGGAACAGGCATACAACACTTGGCAGAATGCCGTGCTTTCTGCAGGCAGCGAAGTGAGCAATGCGCTGGTGCTCTACAACTCCTCTGAGGAGAAGAGCCAACTCGAAGCCAAGCAGGTGGAAAGTCTGAAGAAGAATGTGGAATACACCAAGTTGCTTTTCAATGAAGGAAGCTCGACCTATATCGAGGTCATCACCGCCCAGCAGAGTCTGCTCAATGCAGAACTGTCCAAGGTGGCTGACGATTTCTACAAGATGCAGGCCGTGGTCAATCTCTACTATGCACTTGGCGGAGGCCGCGATTAAAGAACCTTTAAAGCATTAGAATATGAACAATATAAGTCCACAAGCATACGTAGACCCGAAGGCTAAGATCGGCAACAATGTGACCGTCTATCCTTTCGCCTACATTGAGGGCGACGTAGTCATCGGTGACGATTGCGTCATCTATCCCTATGTGAGCATCATGAACGGCACTCGCCTGGGCCGCGGCAACAAGGTCTATCAGAATACCGTGCTCGGTGCAGAGCCTCAAGACTTCAATTACAAGGGCGAGACAACCACCTTGGAGATTGGAGACGAGAACATCATCCGCGAGAATGTGGTCATCAACCGTGCCACCTATGCCACGGGCAAGACCCACATCGGCAACCGCAACTTCCTGATGGAGGGCGTACATATCAGTCATGACACCGATGTGCACGACTATTGTGTGTTTGGCTATGGCACCAAGATTGCCGGCGACTGCGAGATACACAGCGGCATCATCTTCTCTTCAGGTGTGATTGTCAATGCACAGGTGCGCATAGGCACAGCCGCCATGATTACCAGCGGATGCCGCGTGAGCAAAGACGTGCCTCCGTTTATCGTTGCCACCGACAACCCTGTGCGCTATGCAGGTCTCAACCAGGAGATGCTCAAGAACCATGGCATCAACGAGAAAGTGATGGCGCACCTCGCCAATGCCTATCGTTTGGTATTCCATGGTCAGACCAGCGTCTTTGATGCTGCCATCCAGATCAAGGAACAGGTGCCAGACGGAAGTGCCGTGCGCAACGTGGTCAACTTCATCCAGAGCACTCAGCTCGGCATCATAGGAAAAGTTTAAATTCATACCTATAATTTACTCTGTAGTAAGGGACGGATAGCTGTGAAGCGACCCGTCCCTTTTTCTATGCTGCCTGTTCCCACATTCCATGGCGGACAAAAATAAATGGCGATTTATATCTCGTATTCCGCCCTTTTATGCTATCTTTGCAAAGATGGCTGCACCGTCAACCGTGTGGAGCTTTGTTCTAATTAAGCATATCGTAATATTATGGCAGACAAGAAACTGAGGTTCGCTCTCTTTGGCAATGAGTATCAGGCGCGCAAGTCGGCATCCATCCAGAAGGTGCTTGATGTGCTTGCCAGTCATGGTTCCGAGGTCTATATGGACAGACCTTTCTATGAGTTTCTGACCAAGGCGCTTGGCCTCAAGGTCTGTGTGGCAGGACTTTTCGACGACTACAACTTCGATGTCGACTTCTGCATCTCTATGGGCGGCGACGGCACGTTCCTCAAGACGACCAGCAGGATCGGTTCCAAGTGCATCCCTATTATCGGTATCAACACCGGGCGGTTGGGTTTCCTTGCCGATGTGGGTCCCACTGAAATCGATGAAGCCCTGCAGCGGGTCTATGACGGCACCTATGAGGTGGAGAAGCAGACGGCCATCAAGATCGAGGCAGACGGCGAACCGATCGAAGGAAATCCTTTTGCCCTCAACGACATTGCCCTGCTCAAGCGCGACATGGCATCGATGATCTCCATACGCACATCCATCAACGGCGATTACCTCGTCACCTACGAAGCCGACGGTCTCATCGTGACCACCCCGACAGGCAGCACTGCCTATTCACTTTCTAATGGCGGTCCTATCATGGTGCCCCAAACCGGCACGCTTTGTCTTACTGCCGTGGCACCCCACAGCCTGAACATACGTCCCATCGTCATTCCTGATGATTGCGTGATTACTTTGGAGGTGGAGAGCCGCTCACACAATTTCCTTGCAGCCATCGACGGTCGTTCCGAGAAACTACTTGAAGGCACGCGCGTCACGATCCGCAAGGCTCCGTTTGCCGCTCATGTGGTCAAGCGGATGGGGCAGCGATACTTCTCCACCTTGCGCGAGAAGATGATGTGGGGTATGGACGGACGCCGCCAGTTTGATATCCGCAGCTTTTGACACTCGAACAGACTACACCTTATTATATATATTACGTGAAAAAACTCCTTGCCAAGATATTCCGCTTAGAAAGCAACACCTATTCCACACGCCAGATATTCCGTTGGCTGTGGATGGCGTGGCGCGGCAACCGTGTGCAGGCACTGCTCAATGCCTCCATCGGCTTGCTGGGTGTGTTGGTAAGTCTTGCTTCCGTGTGGGCTGTGCAGCATACTATCGATGTGGCATCGGGTGCGTGTGAGGGCTCTATCGCATGGAGCGTGACCAGCATGGGACTGATCATCCTTTTCGACTTTGCCCTTTCGGTGTCGTCGATATGGGTGCGCAACATCCTTGGCATCAAGGCGCAGAACCGCATGCAGCAACACATTCTCGACCGCATCCTCCGTTCAGAATGGAGAGGACGTGAGGCGATGCACAGCGGAGATGTGCTCAACAGGCTGGAGACCGATGTTTCCACGGTGGTCACTTTCCTCACCGAGACCCTTCCCAACACCCTTTCCGTCCTGGCTCTTTTCTTGGGCTCGTTCTTTTATATGTTCTCGATGGATCGCGTGCTTGCCATTGTCGTGGTGGCGATCATTCCTGTCTTTGTGCTCCTCAGCAAGATTTATGTGAACCGCATGCGTCGGCTCACCCGCTCGGTGCGCGACTCCGACAGCATGGTGCAGAGCGTGCTTCAGGAAACCGTGCAACACCGCATGCTCATCAAGACCTTGGAAGGTGAGCAACCTATGGTCGACCGTTTGGAAAACACCCAGCGTGTGCTGCGTCACCATGTGGTCAAGCGTACCCTGTTCTCTGTCTTTTCCAACCTCTCGCTCAATACCGGTTTCGCACTCGGCTATCTGGTCGCATTTGCATGGGCTGCCGTGCGCATGTCGTCAGGCACACTCACCTTTGGTGGTATGACGGCTTTCCTGCAGTTGGTCAACAAAATACAGAACCCGGCACGCAACCTCACCAAACTCGTCCCGGCATTTGTCTCCGTGTTTACGGCTGCCGAGCGCCTGATGGAGTTGGAGTCTGTGCCGCTCGAGCAGCAGGGCGACCCTCAGCTGATGGATGCACCTTTGGGCGTAAGGTTTACAGATGTGTGCTACGCCTATCCATCCTCTGAACGTCCTATTCTCAATCACTTGTCGTTCGATTTCAAGCCAGGAACCTGCACCGCCATTCTTGGCGAGACGGGAGCAGGCAAGACCACCCTTGTTCGTTTGATCCTTGCCTTGCTGCAACCGCAAGAGGGTAGGGCGGTTCTCTATAACCAGAAGGAAGAACGCCCCCTTTCTCCGATGCTTCGCTGCAATCTTGTCTATGTGCCGCAGGGCAATACGTTGATGAGCGGCACCATCCGCGACAATCTTCTTATGGGCAACCCTGCTGCCACCGACAGCGAGATGCGTGAGGCACTCCACAAGGCATGCGCCGACTTCGTGTTTGATTTGCCCGACCAACTCGACACCCGTTGCAGTGAGGCTGGCGGAGGCTTGAGTGAAGGACAGGCACAGCGCATTGCCATTGCCCGTGCCTTGCTCCGCAATCGCCAGGTGATGATCTTCGACGAAGCCACCAGCGCGCTTGACCCAGACACCGAGCGCACCTTGCTCGACAACCTGCTCAAGGAACGCCACCATACCATTATCTTCATCACCCACCGTCCTGCCGTGGTCGACTATTGCGACCAAGTGCTTCGGGTAGAACGCACTTAGAAGTGCACCATCCCTCGTCTTTCCGCCCCTTGGCGGATGATTTTCCACTGTAATGTGTAGGAAAATCCATCTTCCTGAGCCATGAAAGTGCTAATTTTGCGGCTGAAACAAAATCAATCCAAACAATAATGATGAACAGAAAACGAATCGCTTTGCTTTGTCTTGCCCTCGTGTCCGTGTCGACATGGGCTGCCGACAACCTGAAAATCTGGTATCAGAAACCTGCCGTTTACTGGGAAGAGGCGTTGCCGTTGGGCAACGGCCGATTGGCTTCTATGGTTTATGGCGGTGCCGAGAATGAAGAAATCCAGTTGAACGAGGAGACCATCTCGCAGGGAAGACCCAACACCAACTACAATCCCAATGCCCTGAAGTCGCTCGACCAAGTGCGCAAGCTCATCTTCAAGGGCCTGAACGACTCTGCCCAGGCTGTAGCCACCCGCGATTTCCTTGCTCCCAATGCCAGCAACGGCTGTCGCTATCAGACGGCAGGCAGTCTGCGCATCGCCTATAAGGACCACAAGGGCTATACCAATTATCGCCGTGAACTGAGTCTTGACCAGGCTCTCTCCACCGTCAGCTACCGTGTGGGTGGGGTAGAATACACGGAACGTACCATTGTTTCCATGGCAGACCAGTTGGTCATCGTTCACCTGCAAGCATCGAAAAAAGGCAAGCTCAACTTCTCTACCTATTTCACATGTCCGCAGGATGTGAAGCGTACGGCTTCTGTCAAGGGGGGCGTGAAGCGCCTGCAGATGGAAGGATACACGGGCAGTTCGGAAGCCGTGGAAGGCGGCAAGTTGCACTTTGTCAATCTGCTTAACCTCCGCAACACCGACGGAAAGGTTTCCGCCTCCGATACCGCCTTGGTGGTCAGCGGTGCTACCGATGTGACGCTCTATATCTCTATCGCTACCAACTTCGTCAACTACAAGGATATCTCAGCCGATCCCTATCAGCGCAATGCCGAATACATCCGCAACATCCGTCCTTGGAATGAGGCTTTCGCACGCAACCTGGAACAATACCGCGCCCAGTTCGGTCGGGTGCAGCTCGATCTTGGTGGCAGCGCGTTTGAAAACCTGCCCACCGACGAGCGCATACGCACCTTTGCCCAGCATACCGACAACCAGTTGGTGTCGCTCTATTTCCAGTTCGGACGCTATCTGCTCATCAGCTGCTCGCAGCCCGGATGCCAGCCAGCCAACTTGCAGGGCAAATGGAATGCCAAGCTCAATCCTGCCTGGAAATGCCGCTATACCATCAATATCAACACCGAGATGAACTACTGGCCGGCTGAGCCGACCAATCTCGCAGAACTTCACCAACCGTTGGTCAAGATGATCAGTGAACTGGCTGAGGCTGGTTCGGAAACTGCCCGCAAGATGTATGGTTGCCGAGGTTGGGTGGCGCACCACAACACCGACCTTTGGCGCATGACAGGAGCTGTAGACAGAGGCTATTGCGGCGTGTGGCCCACTTCCAATGCCTGGCTTTGCCAGCACCTCTGGAACCGCTATCTTTACAATGGCGACAAGCAATATCTCGCACAGGTATATCCGCTGATGAAAGGCGCTTCCGAGTTCTTCGTCGACTTCATGGTGCCCGATCCCAATACTGGCAAACTTGTGGTATGTCCTTCCAACTCGCCCGAGAACGGTCCGAAGTTGAAGAACACCAAGTCGCACCTCTTTGCCGGTATCACCATGGACAACGAGTTGGTCACCGACCTCTTCACCCATACGGCGGCTGCAGCCCGCATCTTGGGCAAAGACCAGACCTTTGCCGACACCATATTGAACATGCGTGCTTATATCACACCTTTGCGTGTGGGCAAGTACGGACAGTTGCAGGAGTGGGCTGAAGACTGGGACAATCCGCGTGACCACCACCGCCATGTGTCGCATCTGTGGGCACTCTATCCCGGCAACGAGATTTCTCCTTATCGCACACCCGAAGCTTTCAGCGGTGTGGTCAACACGCTGATCCAGCGTTCTGATGCCTCTACGGGTTGGAGCATGGGATGGAAGGTGTGTCTGTGGGCACGCTGCCTCGACGGCAATCATGCCTACAAACTCATCCAAGACCAGCTCTCGCTTGTATCTCCCGAAAGTCAGCAGGGACAGGGCGGCGGCACTTATCCCAATATGTTCGATGCCCATCCGCCATTCCAGATCGACGGCAACTTCGGTTGCTGTGCCGGTATCGGTGAGATGCTCGTGCAGAGCCACGACGGTTGCGTCAACCTCTTGCCTGCATTGCCCGATGCATGGAAGGCGAGCGGTTCGGTGAAAGGCTTGCGCGCCGTGGGCGGTTTTGTGGTAGAAGATTTGCAGTGGCGCGACGGCAAGGTGGTCAAGGCTGTTGTCCGCTCCACCTTGGGAGGCAACCTCCGTCTTCGTCTGCCCAACGAGGTGAAGTCGTCTGCTGCTCTGCAAAAGGCGGAAGGCGAGAATGTGAACCTCCTCTTCACCACTTACAGCATGCACACAGAGGTGAGTCCGGAAGCCACGGTCAGCGTTCCTACGCTGCAGCCCACCTATCTCTATGATGTGCAGACACGCCCCGGTGACGCTATCACGATTACCTTATAATATTTACTAAAGTTTCCCACCCTTAAATAAAAGGCTAAAAATAACAGTTTCTCAAAAATAA
>CAVJZZ010000061.1:0-16146 GCA_963654295.1 Lachnospiraceae bacterium
AATGGCCAAGGCTTTGGAAATCAGGACACCTGCATAACAACACAAATTAGGTAAATGTTAAAGACTCCATTTTATAGGGGTTTATAGCATATTTTCATGCCTAAAACCCTATAAAATGGTGGGTGGGAAACTTTAGTTATTATTTGAACGGGTTCTGCTGGATGGCTCCGTGGCTTGAGTTGATCTCTACCGCACTGATAGGCATTGCCAAGCGGGGGTCGCTTCCAGAAATAGTGACGCTGGCTGGCTTGCTGGTATCCACATTGGTCAAGCTCACCTCAAACAGGTCGTGGGTGAAAGTCACTTCATCGTCTGCAGTCTCGTTGCAACTGAAACGTTTGATATCTGCCAGACGTTGTGCAAACGGCACTTCACGCCGGCGTTCTTCAAGCACCTTCTTCAGGGCTTCGCTCTGTGACGATGCGGTGAGCGAAGTGCTTGTGCCTGTCACGAAGCGGTGTGCACGCAGGTTGTCGAGCACCTTCAGACCTTCTTGCCATTGACCTTGGCGCACCATCAACTCTGCCTTGTTCAGATAAAGTTCGGCGGTGGTCAATCCGGAGATGACATAACGCCCGTCGTTGAACTGGTCATAGCGATAGGCTTCTACCAAAGCTGTGAAACGACGGTTGCCGTGTTCCACAAAGAAATTCTTGAAGCGAAGGTCGTTTGTGTGGTCATAGAGTGCCACGAGTTCATCTGACGGAATATACCATTGATTGAGGAATCGCTGCAGACGTGTGAAGATGAATTCCTTGTAGTAGAGGAACTTGTTGGCTCCCCAGGAGTTTGTCTCACAGTAGTTCAAAGTCTGCTCGGGCAGGTCGCCTTGGGCAGGGTAGGTTTGTGGCGTGCCAGGCTTGAACTCGTTGTAGTCGAACAAGTCGGGTGCCAGTTCCAGTGCCTTGTTGGTGTAGTCGAGTGCCTGCTCATAGTCGCCTGTGGTCAGATAGAGACGGGAGTAGAACGCATAGACCGCACACAGCGACGTGCGCCAGCGCTTGTCTTCGTTCACCTTTTGCTGTCTCACATTCTCGGCAGCTTTCAGGTCGGCGAATATCTGTGCGTATGTTTGTTCCAGTGTGCCACGGTTCACATCTTCTTCAAAGTCGGTGGCGAGGCGCAAAGGCACACCCAACTCGTTCTTGTTTGCCTCGCAGTAGGGCTTGCAATAGTAGGTAGCAAGGGTGTAGAACGACCATGCCCGCATGAAATGGGCGTTTGCCACAGCCTCTTGTATCTCTGTAGCGTCGCCTGCAACCTCGGATGCCGAGTTGATAATCAGGTTGGCATCGTAGATCTTCGAATACTCACCGTTCCACAGATAGTCATAGGAGTCGGCTTCAATGCCCTCGCTATAGAACATATAATAAGGTGCCATATTGTTCATGCCCGATGCATACGACTTGTAAAGTTCGCGGCTGATGCCGGCATCGTCGTGGCAGAGCGCCTGTGCGTTGTTCGTCTCATAGTTGTGCGAGATATAGTCGTAGACCGCAAACAACTGGTCTGCTTCTGTGATGGGGGCGCTGCTCGATTTTGACGGTTGCTTGTCGAGGTAGTCGCCGCATGAGGCAAGGCTGGCTACGAGCAATGTCGACAAAGCCAATGTTTTGTATATTTTCATGTCTGTATGTTTTAGAAGTTGATTTCTGCTCCAAATGAGATGCTTGCCGCAGGCTTGTTGGTGCCGGGCAACCATTCAGGGTCATAACCATATTTGTTGGCAGTGTAGAGCAAGCCGAGGTCGCGGGCCTGCACGAAGAGCTTGACTGCTTTCAGTCGTACTTTCCTGATCAAGAAGTCGGGAAGGTTGTATGACAAGTCAACCTCTTTCAGACGGATGAACGATGCGTCTTCCACGAAATAGCTCAAGTTGGGAATGTAGCGGTCCCAACGGTACATGTAGTACTCGTCCTTGTTGGGCCATGTGGGGATGAGCGTTCCGTCGCTGTTGGCAAAGTCGTTGATATATTTGCTCACGAAGGTCTTGTCGCCCGACATGGTAGGGAATGTGGTGGTAGGTGCACGGAACACGCCGCCAAACTTGCCTGTGATGAACACGTAGAGCTGCAAGCCTTTCCAGTTGAACTGGTTTACCCATCCGAAGGTGTAGGGCGATACGGTGGTGCCGCTGTATTCCAGAATGTCGAGACCCAAGGTGCGGTTGTGCAGGGTGAGGTCGTTCATGCTTGACTTCTCTCCGTTTGCTCCATACACGTAGGGGATACCGTCTTCGGTTCCGGCAAACTTATAGGAATAGATGGATCCGATGGGTTTGCCTTCAACGAAGGTAGACTCATCCACAAGGTCATAGCAGTAGAGCGACGGGTTGTAGAGCTTCTCAATCTTGTTTTTGTTGTAGGCGAAGGTCACTGTCGACTGTATGCCGAGGTCGATGGGCTTCACATGGAAGCGTCCTGTCAGTTCGAGTTCCACACCCCGGTTGGATATCTCAGCGTTGTTGATGCGCTGGGTGGTCGAACCATAGACGGCAGGAATGGTTACGTCGCCGATAACATCCTTGCTGTAGCGGCTATAGTAGTCTACCTTACCCGAGAGCATGTTGCCGAAGAAAGCAAAGTCAACACCCACATCGGTGGTGTGGGTAGTTTCCCATTTCAGACGAGGGTTGCCATAGCTGGCAATATAGGCTACGGTGCTGTTGAGCGATGAATTGTAGGATGACGAGATAAGTGTCTGGGGCGAAGTGCTCTTCTCGGCGTTGCCGTTCAAGCCATAGGTGACACGCAACGTCAGGCGGTTCACCCACTTGGCATTAGCCATGAACTTCTCGTTGTGCATATTCCATTTCAGTCCGGCACTCCACATTGGTGCCCAACGCAATGACTTGTCTTTCGAAACAAAGTTGGAACCGTCTGAACGCACACTGAACGATGCGCCGTAAAGACCATCATACATATAGGCTGCATTGGCGAAATATGACAGGTAGCGGTCTTCACGGTCGGAATACCTGGTGGTCTGTCCGGGATAGCTTTCTGTATATCCCATGATGTCGTAGATTACATCTTTGGAACCATAGAGCGGACTTGATGCCGTGTTGGTGACTTCATTGTAGCCGTAGACCGTGGGGTAGGAGGTGGTGTTGGTTACATAGGCACTGGCTTCCATACCGGCAAGAGCCGTGATGTCATGCTTGCCGAACACATTGCTGTAGGTAAGCTGGTTTCTGAATATCGTGTTGTGGTTCTCGCTCTTGTTGCTGTTAATGATGCCGCCCTTGGGCAAGTAGGAAGCGATGAGCTGGTTGGCGTCGCCGTCATATTGGGTGAAATAGTCAATGGTGTTTCTCACATTGAAGGTGTTTTCGTTGTCGTAACCTTTGTAAGACGACTCGTTGCGCTCATATTGGAACTTCACGTCATAGGTCAAACCCTTGTAGAGCTTGAAGTTCAAGCCCAACTGAATGCGGTATTTCGTATAGTCAGTGAAATACTGACGGTTCCTCACCTCTTGCAAGAGGTTGTAAGACAAGTCGCTGTAGGGGAGGTTTTGTGCCACGTTCTCCAATTCAAAGCGGTTCCACGTGTTCAGGTTGGTGGCATAGCTGCCGTCCTCGTTGACAAGCATCTCGTAGGGTGACAGTGTTGAGAAGTCGCTTACGGTTACGCCCGACGTGTTCTGTCTGCGCTTCTGAAGGGTTGCTGCCACGGAGGCAGTGACGATCTTGTTGAACTTGTATTGCGTGTTGTAGTTCAACATGAATCGTTCGTAGCCGCGACGGATGGTGTTCTCGGCATTCTTCTCATACATCAGCGACATGTAGTTGTCCATCTTGTCCGTGCCGCCCGACACATTGGCATTGTATTGCTGCAACAAGGCTGTCTGCATCATGTATTTCTTCAGCTGCTGGCGGTTGTTGGTGTTGCGCAACTTCTCCAGTCCGGCATTCATCTCTTCCTCAGACAGTCCGTAGTATTTGTGCTTGTAATAAAGTTCGGTAGCCAAACTGAGCGGTTGGTAATACATGTTGGCGAAGCCCGGTGTCCAGCCCCATCCAGAATCCCATCCGTTCTCCAAGGCGCGGATTTCATAGTCTACAGTGGTGCGGCTGTCTGCCTGTGTGGTGATGTAGTCAATGTCTTGGTTTGTGCCGATGCGCCAGAAAGCCTTGCCTTCCACCTGCAACTTCTTTGTCTTTGCGTGTTTTGTGGTCACGACAATCACACCATTGGCAGAGCGTGTGCCCCAGATGGATGCAGCGGCTGCATCTTTCAGCACAGTCACACTCTCCACATCGTTAGGGTTGATGCTGCTGAATGTGCCTTCGATGGGGAAACCGTCAACAACGACAAGCGGTTGTGAATTGGCAAGCAACGTGCTCGTACCACGGATGGTGTAGTCTACGCTGCCGTCTTCATTCTCTTTTCCCTGCATACCTGCCACCAAACCTTGCAGTGCAGACGAGATGTCGGCTGTGGGGCGTGATTCGAGAATCTTCTCGCCAACCTTGTCGAATGAGCCGGTGGCGCGTTCTTTCGAGATGGTCTGATATCCTGTCACCACCACTTCATCGATGTTTTGTGAGTTGTCGTCCATGCGGATGACGATATTGGTGGCGTTGTTGCGGCAGGCCACGAAGTGCTTGGTGTCTTTCATGCCGAGGAACGAAGCCACAAGGTTCACGCCTTTCCCTTTTGGCAAGGTCAGGCTAAACTCGCCGTTAGTATCAGTAATGGCATAAGCCTTGTTGGTGCCTTCCACTTTGAGGGATGCACCGATGATGGCATCGCCCTCACTGTCTACCACATGACCTTTCACCAATACTTGATTGGCTCCAGGCTTCTCTGTCTGACTGATGGCGGTGCGCTTTACGTTGATGTAGTTGCCGTTTACGCTATACGTAACGGGTGTGTTCCCGATAACTTGGTTGAGGGCGTCCCGCACATTGTCGGCATTGACTTTGGCGGTTACGCGATAAGACTGCAGGTCTTCATAGGAGAAGATGATCTTGACACCGTACGTTTTCTCCAACTGTTTCAGTACGTCTGTCAGCGGTTGTGACTTGATGACCTTTTCATACTTCGTATTGATACCTTGGCCTGCAGCATTGCTGAGACCGGAAAAAGGCATGAAAAGCGTCATACAACACAGTAATAAAAGCTTTTTCTCTCTCATTTCTTGTTGTTCTTGGTTTGACATAAAGGGAATTGTCCCCTGAAAAAATCTCTCTTGTTATTTGATTTGACGCACGTGTGAGAGGTTTAGGTACCTCCTAAGCCTCTTTTTGTGTCATATTGCTTGAAGACATTGATGGCACCTCTTTATATATAATAAGCGGTTGCTTACTGCACTTATTCTATAACAATGGAACCGTTGCGGTAGGTGGCGTTCACGTCGGACGAAGCGTTGAGCAGCTGGAGCGCTTCGGAAAGGGAATGGTGGAGATTATAAGAATAGTGGAAATGCTTGTCGAGCAAGCCTTTGTCGGCACAGATTACGTTGACATCATACCAGTTTCCCAACTGTTGGAGGATGTCGCGTAGGGTGCATTGGTCAAAACTCATGGTGCCGGTGTGCCAACTGACGTAGTCGTTCACGTCAACAGTCTTCACCATGAAGCCGTTGTCGGTGAGTTGTGCATCCTCGTTTGGACGGATGCGTACGCGACCATCCTTACCCGAAACTTCCACCATACCGTTGACCAACGTCACGTGTGTGTTGTCGGTGGTGTAGCATCTCACGTTGAATTCAGTGCCGAGCACTTTGGTTTCTATCCCATTGGCCTTGACGATAAAGGGATGGAAGGCATCATGTGCCACTTTGAAATAAGCTTCACCGTGCAACTCTACCATGCGCGTTCCTCCCGAGAAATGCACGGGATAACTTAGGCTGCTTTTGGCATTGAGCCACACTTGTGTGCCATCACTGAGCGTGATGGATTGTATTTCGCGTGCCTTGGTTTCTTGTGTATGGGTGACGGAAGACTGGTTTTGGACAAGGTGAGGATGAATGGTAGCAGGTGCAGGGGCTGAAGTGTGGATGGACGGCTGTGGAGTGGTGGGGACGGTAGAAGCCGTCTCGGGAAGTTTCTTTCTGAAAGGCAGGGTGATTGTCCACAACAACAGGATGAGGGCTGCCACAGAACATGCCATTTTGAGAATCTTCGACAAGGAAATGTGGAACGGGCGCTGGGCATGGTGGCGTTGCTTGAACTGCTGCCATGCCTGCGTGGCATCGGAATGTGACGAGGCACGGCGGAGCAGTGCTTCGTCGATATCCTGTAGGTCTTGCCATGCCGCTATGCCGTCTTCACTGGCGAGCAGACGCAACAACTCCTCGTCTGTGGCAGGGGTGGAGCCATACAGATGGTCGATAAGTTGTTCAAAATGATTGTATTCTTGTCCTTTCATAGTAGCCATTCTTTTTTGTAGACGGATAATGATGCCAAACGGGTACCTCGTGGTTTTATTTTTTACAGTTCTTTTCCTTGCAGTTGGGTTCGCAGGTATTTCAAGGCTTTGACCACATGCTTCTTCACTGCGTTGTCACTGATGCCGAACCGCTCGGCGGCTTCCTTGTATTTCATCCGCTCGACACATACCGCTTGAACAACCTCTTGCGTGCGTGGTGACAGATGTTCCACAGCCTCCATCACCCGTTGTATGCGCCGTTCGTGCAAGTCGTTGTCTGCGACGTGTAGGTTGGATGTTAGCTGGACGAGTTGGCTGTAGCGGTCGCGCACCAATTTGCGTCGCAGGAAATCGGCACTTCTGTTGCGCACGGAAGTAAAGAGATAGGCTTGTGGATTGTCCACTTTCCCCGTCTGTACGTGTGTCCACGTCAGTTCGAAAGCGTCAGACACGACATCCCGGCTTGCCTCACCGTCACGGGTGATGTGCAGGGCAAGCAAGAAGGCTTTGTCATAATGTTGCTTGAAGAAAGATTCGAATGTAGCCTCGTCCACGGGTTTTATGCTTCTTCGTAATGAATGTCTGTGTTGTCGAGTAGTTCCACATACGTGGAGATGGCTTCTGAAATCTCTTGTATCCTGATGAATTCATCAGCGGAATGTGAACGTGATGAGTCTCCAGGGCCGAGCTTGAACGAGAGGAAAGGCATCAGTGCCTGGTCGCTCAGTGTGGGCGAGCCAAATGGAACCATGCCCATGTCCACGCAACGTTTCACCAAAGGATGGTCGAGCGGCATGCGTGAAGAGTGTAGACGGAAGGAACGTGCCTTGACGTCACACTTCAGCCTTTCAGCCAGAAACTCATAGACATCCTCGTTTTGATACAACTCATTGGTGCGCACATCGACAACCATCTTGCAAGAATCGGGCACCACATTATGCTGCGTGCCGGCATTGATGACCGTCACCTGCATTTTCGTTGGTCCGAGAAAGTCGCTGACCTGTTCAAACTTGTAGTCGCGTATAAATGCAAGGTCGTCGAGCGCTTCATAAATAGCGTTTATTCCCTCATTGCGGGCAGCATGACCGGATTTGCCATGCGCCTCAAGGTCAAGCACCATCAACCCTTTTTCTGCTACAGCCGGTTGCATGCCAGTGGGTTCTCCCACGATGGCCACATCAATGTGCGGAAGCAGAGGGAGTGCACGCACAATGCCATTGGACCCAGACACCTCTTCCTCGCATGATGCGAGATAAACAAGGTTATATGGTTGTGGCTTTCCGTTGAGAATGAGAAAGGCTTGCAGCAGTGCCATCAGCCCACCACCGCAGTCGTTGCTGCCCAGCCCGTAGAGCGTATCTCCCTCCAGAGAGGGTGTAAACGGATCGCGTGTCCAGGAACTGACTGGTTTCACGGTGTCGATATGAGCATTAAGCAACAGGGTGGGGTGTTGGTCGTCAAAATTCCGAGAGCAGACCCATATGTTGTTGCCTTCACGTTGCGGATGAAGATCCTTTTCTTCCAGATACTTGTAGAGAATGTCTGCCGCCTTGCTTTCGTCACGGCTGACAGATGGTGTGGCGATGAGTCGACGCAATAAGCCGACGGCATCGGCAGTGTAAATGTCGTATTCCATATCACGGGCAAAATTAATAATTATTTGGCAATTATTTCTCCTTTTAAAACTAATTCATTACTTTTGCAAGAACTAATAGCTTTTATTATGCAAACAAGATGTCATCTTTCGCAGCTTATCCATGAGCAGGCGAAGAAGTATGGTCAACGTGCTGCACTCACCTACAAGCCGTTCGGGAGTGAAACATGGAAGACCATTTCTTGGAATCATTTTTCCAAACGGGTAAAGGAGGTTTCCAACGCTTTGCTCAATTTGGGATTGAAACCGCAAGAGACCATCGGCGTGTTCTCGCAGAATTGCGTGGAATATCTTTATACAGACTTTGGCGCGTTCGGCGTTCGTGGCATTTCCATACCATTCTATGCAACGAGCAGCGAACAGCAAATACAATACATGATCCATGATGCTGGCATTCGGTTTCTGTTCGTGGGCGAGCAGGAACAATATGACAAGGCACACCGAATCTTCGCCTTGTGCCCATCGTTGGAACGCATCATTATCTACGATCGCAGTGTGCGCATCAGCACACATGATCCCCATGCGCTTTACTTCAACGACTTCCTGAAATTGGGCGATGGACTGCCTCGACAAAGTGAGGTGGAGACACTCTGGAAGCAAGCCAACGATGAAGACTTGTGCAACATCCTCTATACGAGTGGAACCACAGGTGACAGCAAGGGCGTAATGCTCAGCTATGGACAATTCGCTGCAGCCTTGAAGGCAAATGACGAATGTGTGCCGTTGACGGAGAAAGACCGTGTCATCAATTTCCTTCCGTTCACCCATATCTTTGAGCGCGGTTGGGCTTTTCTCGCATTGAGCGAGGGTGCACGGCTCATTGTGAACACCTATCCGAAAGAGATACAGGAGTCTATGCGCCAGACACATCCCACGAGCATGAGCTCGGTGCCCAGGTTCTGGGAGAAGGTGTATGTGGGCGTGCAGGAACAGATCGACAATGCCGGCGCTTTGAAAAAGAAGATATTCCTCAATGCACTCAAGGTGGGGCGCAAGCACAATATAGAGTATCTCAGCCGTGGAAAGCGTCCGCCTTTGGCGTTGCAAATGGAATATGCATTGGTCAACAAGACCATCTTCAGCTTGATACGTAAGGAACTTGGACTGGAGAACGCCAATATATTCCCGACGGCAGGAGCTACCGTTTCTCCCGAGGTGGAAGAGTTTGTCCACTCTATCGGTATCGGGATGATTGTCGGCTACGGACTGACGGAAAGTCTTGCCACCGTGTCGTGCGACCATCTGGATGAAATCTATACGGTAGGCTCGGTGGGCCGCCCCATCAAGGGACTGCAAATCAAGATCAGTGAAGAAGGCGAGATCATGCTCAAGGGACCGACCATCACTCGAGGCTACTATAAGCGCGAGGCGTTAAACCAGCAGGCATTCGATGAAGAAGGATTCTTCCATACGGGTGATGCTGGCGAATTGAAAAACGGAGAGCTTTTCCTTAAGGAGCGCATCAAAGACCTCTTCAAGACTTCCAACGGAAAGTATATTGCACCGCAAGCATTGGAGTCGAAACTGCTGGTAGACAAGTTTGTGGACCAGATTGCCGTGATTGCAGATGAACACAAGTTTGTTTCCGCACTCATCGTGCCTGAATTCCGATTGTTGGAGGAATATGCACGGGAGCACAAGTTGTCATGCGCCACGCGTGATGAACTTTGTGAAAACGCAGAAATCCACAAGATGCTGACGGAACGCATCGAAACCCTGCAGCAACAGTTGGCAAGCTACGAGAAGATCAAACGCTTCACGCTGTTGCCACACCATTTCAGTATGGAGAACGGTGAACTGACCAACACGCTCAAACTGAAGCGTGCCGTGATCAACAAGAACTATAAGGACGTAATCGAAAAGATGTACGAAGAATGATAACATCAGACCAATTAAAGGATGTGACGGAGCGCGCCGATGCGCTGCACCGCTATCTTGACATAGACAAAAAGAAAATAGAATACGAGGAGGAGAACCTCCGCACCCAAGACCCCGACTTCTGGTCGGATTCCAAGGCTGCTGAAGAGCAGATGAAAAAGGTGAAAGGCATCAAGAAATGGATTGACGGCTACAACGAGGTGAGAACGCTTGCCGACGAGTTGAAGCTGGCTTTCGATTTCTACCATGAAGACATGGTGACCGAAGAAGAGGTAGATGAAGACTACACCAAGGCTGTCAAGGCAATCGAGGAACTTGAACTGCGCAACATGTTGCGCCAAAAGGAAGATCCGATGGACTGTGTGTTGAAAATAAACAGTGGTGCTGGCGGTACGGAAAGCCAGGATTGGGCGTCTATGCTGATGCGTATGTATATGCGTTGGGCTGAGGCTCATGGTCACAAGGTCACAATCAGCAACTTGCAGGATGGTGATGAGGCTGGCATCAAGAGTGTCACGATGGAAATCGAGGGTGGTGATTGCGCCTACGGATATCTGAAGAGCGAGAATGGTGTGCACCGCTTGGTGCGCGTGTCTCCCTTCAATGCACAGGGCAAGCGAATGACGAGTTTTGCCAGTGTGTTCGTTTCTCCGTTGGTCGATGATACCATAGAGGTATATGTGGATCCGGCTCGTGTGTCATGGGACTTGTTCCGAAGCGGTGGCGCTGGAGGTCAGAACGTGAACAAGGTGGAGACAGGTGTGCGCTTGCGCTATCAGTATCAAGACCCGGATACGGGCGAGGAGGAGGAAATCCTCATCGAAAATACCGAGAGCCGCAAGCAGCTGGAGAACCGCAACAATGCCATGCGCTTGCTCAAGTCGCAGCTCTATGACCGTGCCATGAAGAAACGCTTGGAAGCACAAGCGAAGATAGAGGCGGGCAAGAAGAAGATAGAGTGGGGCAGCCAGATACGCAGCTATGTGTTTGACGACCGCCGCGTGAAAGACCATCGCACGGGGTATCAGACGGCTGATGTAGACGGTGTGATGGACGGGAAGATAGACGGATTCATCAAGGCATACCTGATGGAGTTTCCCGTGCAGGATGAAGACTGATCAAAACATAACATCATAAATCTTGAATACTATGAGTGAAAAAAGCAAACAGAACCGCGCACGTCGCGAAGCGAAACAGGAACAACAGGGGAAACAAGTGGTAAAGTGGATCTTTGGCGTACTGATTGTATTGGCCATAGCCTATGCCGTTGTATTCTCAGTGATGCAGTAAAGATACGGGAATGAGTGGATTGGAAATAGAACGGAAGTTCTTGGTCAAGAAGGGCGATGCCTACAAGCATGAGGCTTATGCGAGTAGCCGCATCAAACAAGGCTATTTCGCTGCTGTCAACACGGTGCGTGTGCGTATCCGTGACGACAAGGCCTACCTCACTATCAAGGGACCTTCGCTCAACGGATTGTCACGCTATGAGTTTGAAAAGGAGATTACCCTGGATGAGGCTAATCATCTGATGGAACTCTGTGCACCTGGCGTGATCGACAAGACACGCTATCTCGTGAAATGCGGGGACCATACGTTTGAAGTAGACGAGTTCTATGGAGAAAACCAAGGGCTGGTCTTGGCGGAGGTGGAACTCGGCAGTGAAGACGAGGCGTTTGACAAGCCCGACTTTATCGGTATGGAGGTGACGGGCGACCGCCGCTTCTACAACAAGCACATGCGGGAAAACCCCTTCAGTGTTTGGCGAGATACCTTACCAGAAGAATACCGAAGATAAATGCCAGTGTGGCTCCCGTGGAGTTGGCGGCGAAATCAAGCCAGTCGCCACTGCGTCTGCCACCTGTGCAATAGGCTTGAAGCAGTTCTATGACGCCGCTCATGACAATAGGAAGAAACCAGGCGAACACCAGCAAACGGCTGATGTTCGCTTTTTTATGACGTCTCAGATATTCTATCCACATCACACCACAAGTGCCGCCATACATACAGATGTGCACCCATTTGTCGATGAAACTTACATCGTCGAGCGGCGTTTGGGGCATGGTGCAGAAGCATAATATCCAAATGATGCCGATGCATGATATGGTGAGGGGATATTTCCTCAGTTTGTCTTTAATATAAGCTTTCATTGTCAATACATTGTTTAAAACTTGTGCAAAAGTATACATTTTTCTTGCAATCGTGTGTCATAGGCGGATTCTTTTTTATAATTTTGCATCATTAATCAAGTTATTGGAAAAGAGAAAACAATATTTCTTATGACACAAAACGAAAGAGCAAACTTCGGAAGCAAGCTCGGAGTGATTCTTGCCACTGCCGGTTCGGCTGTCGGACTGGGCAATGTTTGGCGCTTCCCCTATATGACAGGACAGAACGGCGGAGCCGCGTTCATTATCATATACATCGCATGTGTGTTGCTGTTGGGTATTCCATGCATGGTCAGCGAGTTTATCGTAGGCAGACGGGGGGCTGCCAATACGGCACGTGCCTATTCCAATCTGGCAAACGGGAAGGCATGGAAGTATATCGGATATATGAGTGTGCTCACGGGATTCTTGATCACCAGTTATTATGCCGTAGTGTCTGGCTGGTGTCTGCAGTATATCTTTGCATCAGTGGCGGGGCATCTGCAAGGCGACCCGCAATACTTGACCAACTATTTCAATGATTTTGAGACATCACCTCTGCGCCCGTTATTTTGGCTGATAGTCATTGTTCTGATCACACACTTGGTGATTATCCATGGTGTGCGCAATGGCATTGAGCGCATCTCCAAGATGCTTATGCCGGCATTGTTTGTGCTTTTGTTGATTATCGTGGTGTGCTCATGTCTGTTGCCCGGTGCGGGTAAGGGCATAGCCTTTCTCTTCCAACCAGACTTCGGCAAGGTGGACGGCAATGTGTTCCTCAGTGCGTTGGGGCAGTCTTTCTATTCGCTGAGCATTGGCATGGGTTGTGTATGCACCTACGCCTCCTACTTCAGCCGGCAGACAGACCTTACCAAATCGGCAGTTCAGATAAGTGTGCTTGACTCCATGGTGGCAATATTGGCAGGTCTTGCTATCTTCCCAGCCGCATTCTCGGTGGGCGTTAATCCCGACAGCGGTCCCTCGTTGGTGTTCATCACGCTGCCCAATGTGTTCCAACAGGCTTTCGGCACGCTGCCTTTGGTGGGCTATGTGGTGGCTTTGGTGTTCTATTCCTTGTTGTCGTTGGCAGCACTCACATCACTGATTTCGCTGCACGAGGTGAGCACGGCATTCCTCTGTGAAGAGATGAAAACGTCGCGCAAGCGTGCTGCCACCATCATTTCCGTGGCTATCTGCATGATCGGTGCCTGCTGTTCGATGTCGTTGGGCGATTGGAAATTCCTTTCTGTGGGAGGAAAGACGATGTTCGACTTTTTTGATTTTATGACGGGACAAATCTTCCTTCCTATTGTCGGCTTCTTCACTTGCCTCTTTGTCGGATGGTATCTGCCCAAGAACTTGTTGCATGACGAGTTCTCCAACTGGGGCACCTTGAAGGGGTCACTTTTCGGCGTATGGCTTTTTTGCGTGCGTTTCGTGTGTCCGTTGTGTATCGTGGCGATTTTCCTCCATCAATTGGGAATCATTTAAAATATAATATATGAGCGAGAGAGCTAAATTCGGAAAGTTGGGTGTCATTCTTGCTACTGCCGGTTCGGCGGTAGGCTTGGGCAATATATGGCGTTTCCCCTATATGACAGGAGAGAATGGCGGAGCCGCTTTCATCTTGATATACCTTGTTTGTGTGCTGATGCTCGGTGTGCCGGGCATGATAGCCGAGTTTGTCGTCGGTCGTCATTCCTCTGCCAATGCTGCCCGTGCCTATCGGGCGCTGTCGGGCGGGAAACCATGGGCGGTAATCGGTTATGTGGGGGTGGTCACTTCCATGATTATTCTCGGGTTCTATGCCGTGGTGGCAGGTTGGTGCCTGCAATATCTCTACGCATCGATAACCATGCAGGTGAATGGAACTACCGAACAGGTGGCTACTTATTTCGAGCAGTTCTCTTCCTCTACATTCAGTCCGCTGCTGTGGGCTGTGGGTTTCGTCGTGCTTACCCATTTGGTGGTGGCGCGTGGCGTAAGGAGCGGGATAGAGAAAGCCTCCAATCTCCTCATGCCCACACTTTTTGTCTTGCTGGTCATCATTGTCTGTGCTTCCTGTATGTTGCCGGGCGCTTTCAAGGGTATCGAATTTCTCTTCAAGCCTGATTTCAGCAAACTCACAGGAAGTGTGTTCCTTGAGGCGTTGGGGCAAGCCTTCTTCTCGCTCAGTCTGGGCACGGCGTGCCTTTGCACTTATGCGTCTTATTTCAGTCGTCAGACCAACCTTCTGAAGTCGTCCCTTCAGATTGCAGTGCTCGACTCGACGGTTGCTATTCTTGCAGGATTGATGATCTTCCCCGCTGCTTTCTCGGTAGGCGTGAATCCCGATAGTGGTCCGAAGCTGATTTTCATTACGCTTCCTGCCGTGTTCCAAGAGGCTTTTGGCAGCATGCCCGTTGTTGGATATATCATCTCCGTGATGTTCTATTCGTTGCTTTCATTGGCAGCCCTTACTTCCACCATATCGATGCACGAAATCGGAACCGCGTTTTTCCAGGAAGAGTTGAAACTCTCGCGACCGTCTGCCGCATGGATTGTTACGGGCTGTTGCAGCGTAGTTGCCGTGTTCAGTTCCTTGTCTTCGGGAGCCTGTCCGGGTCTTCAGTTGTTCGGCATGCCGTTTATGTCGTTCTGTGACTATCTCACTGCCCAGATGCTGTTGCCTTTAGGAGGTTTCTTCACCTGTATCTTTGTGGGTTGGTATGTGCCGCAGAAGATTGTACGTGATGAATATACCAACTGGGGCACCGTGTCGTCTGCCACCTATCGCTGTTGGCTTTTCTTGGTGCGGGTGGTATGTCCTCTTTGCATCTTGACCATATTCCTGCACCAACTCGGTTTGTTCTAACGGATTTCCATGCGTATGCAAGGCTCTACTCCTTATTTTCCGCGCAATGAACGTAAGGTGTTGTTGGCGGTTGTCATTCTTGTTGTTGTCATAGGAGCGTTGTTCTTCTATGTCGGGACGCAGTTCTCATCTACGGGGCAGGATGGAAAAGATTCTGTGTCCTTGTCCTCCCGTGGTGACTATAACCGCTCTGCATCTTCACCTTATTATAACGTGCCTGCGCAGCGGGTCGAGCGTTTCGCTTTCGATCCCAATACGGCAGACAGTGTGGCATTGCTGCGCTTGGGCTTGCAGCCATGGCAGGTGAGGAACATCTATCGCTATCGTGCCAAGGGAGGCATCTATCGGAAACCTTCCGATTTTGCCAGGCTCTACGGACTTACCGCCAAACAGTACCGTGAGTTGGCTCCCTATATCCGCATATCGTCCGATTATCAGCCTGCTTCTGAGGTCTACGCTTCGTCAGAGTCGCCGGAGAAGATACATCGCGACACCTTGCAATATCCAGTAAAACTTAGTCCGGGTCAAACTGTCGTGCTCAACCGTGCCGACACTGCCACATTGAAGAAAGTGCCCGGCATTGGTAGTGCTTGGTCAAAGGCCATCGTCAATTATGGACTGCGTTTGGGTGGCTATTGCCGCGTGTCACAGCTACAGGAAATAGAAGGCTTTCCAGAGTCAGCATTGTCCTATTTCCGTGTGGAACATCCGGAGATCGTCAAAATAAAGGTGAACTCATCTACAATATCGAAGTTGCGCCAGCATCCCTATATCAACTATTACCAAGCCCGCGCCATCTGTGACCATATCCGCAAGAACGGTCCGTTGAAAGATATCCGTGAGTTGTCTCTGTTGCCGGAGTTCCCAGCATCGGCAATAGAACGTCTGTCTCCCTATTTGGAGTACTGATGTTCTCGTAGTTTACTGGGGTGAAAAGAAAAAGGTCAATCCCCATGAAATGAGAACTGACCTTGCAAATGTCGGGATGACCGGACTCGAACTGGCGACCCCTACGTCCCGAACGTAGTGCGCTACCAACTGCGCTACATCCCGATTGCGAGTGCAAAGGTACAACAAATAAAAGACAATACAAAAAGAAATGATTATTTTTGAAGAAAAAGTGAGAAAAAGTTGTGGGGTAAATAAAAAAGTACTACCTTTGCACCCGCATTTAAGCAATAAATGTTGGTGCCATAGCTCAGTTGGTAGAGCAAAGGACTGAAAATCCTTGTGTCC
>CAVJZZ010000062.1:0-16035 GCA_963654295.1 Lachnospiraceae bacterium
CCTACGTAGAAGTAGTTCTCGTCGTCGCGCTGTGCCTCGCCCTCGGGTGTCTGGTATTCCTCGCGGAAGTGACCGCCACACGACTCGTTGCGTGAAAGGGCGTCGTAGGCGATCAGCTCACCCATAGTAATGAAGTCGCGCAGGTGGATGGCCTTGTCGAGCTCCACGTTGAGACCTTCCTTAGAACCTGGAATGAAGAGGTTGGTGTTGAATTCCTTGCGGATCTTCTTGATGAGTTCGAGACCTTCTTTCAGTCCTTCTGCGGTGCGGCCCATGCCCACGTGCTCCCACATGATATGACCCAGCTCCTTGTGGATAGAGTCTACGGAGCGCTTGCCGTGGATGTTCATCAGACGGTCGATTTCGTCCTGCACCTTCTTCTCTGCCTCTGCAAACTCAGGCATGTCGGTAGAGAGGTGTGGCCAGATGGCCTGGTCTGCCAGGTAGTTCTGGATGGTATAGGGCAGCACGAAGTAGCCGTCGGCGAGACCCTGCATGAGGGCTGAAGCACCCAGACGGTTGGCACCGTGGTCGGAGAAGTTACACTCGCCGATAGCGAACAGACCTGTGATAGAGGTCATCAGTTCGTAGTCTACCCAGATACCGCCCATCGTATAGTGGATGGCAGGATAGATCATCATCGGGTTATAGTATTTCACTCCGTTGATTTCGTTGGCAAGTTCACCGGGGTTCACGTCGGTGATCTCCTCATACATGTCGAAGAGGTTGCCATAGCGCTGGCGAACCACGTCGAGACCGAGGCGCTCGATGCTCTCGGAGAAGTCGAGGTATACGGCAAGACCCGTGTTGTTCACACCATAGCCCTTGTCGCAACGCTCCTTGGCAGCACGTGAAGCCACGTCGCGGGGAACCAAGTTGCCGAATGCAGGATAGCGGCGCTCCAGATAGTAGTCGCGGTCTTCCTCGGGGATGTCGCTACCCTTCTTGGTGCCTGCCTGCAAAGCCTTGGCATCTTCCAGTTTCTTGGGCACCCAAATACGTCCGTCGTTACGCAGAGACTCAGACATCAGCGTGAGCTTAGACTGCTTGTCGCCGTGAACAGGGATACAGGTGGGGTGGATCTGCACGTAGGAAGGGTTGGCAAAGTATGCGCCCTTGCGGTAGCACTGGAGTGCAGCCGTACAGTTGCAGCCCATGGCGTTGGTAGAAAGGAAATAGGTGTTGCCATAGCCGCCGGTAGCGATAACCACTGCGTTGGCAGAGAAGCGTTCGAGCTTGCCGGAGATAAGGTTCTTGGCGATGATACCGCGGGCACGGCCGTCGATAATCACGAGGTCTTCCATCTCATAGCGTGTGAAGAGTTTCACACGTCCTGAGTGCACCTGAAGGCTAAGAGCGGAATAGGCGCCGAGCAGAAGCTGCTGACCGGTCTGTCCCTTGGCATAGAACGTACGTGAAACCTGTGCGCCACCGAAAGAACGGTTGGCAAGCATGCCGCCGTATTCACGGGCAAAGGGTACACCCTGTGCCACGCACTGGTCGATGATGTCGTTTGACACTTCAGCCAGACGATACACGTTGGCCTCACGGGCACGGTAGTCGCCACCCTTCACGGTGTCGTAGAAGAGGCGATAGACAGAGTCGCCGTCGTTCTGATAGTTCTTGGCTGCATTGATACCACCCTGGGCAGCAATGGAGTGAGCACGGCGCGGTGAATCCTGGATGCAGAAGTTCAACACGTTGAAGCCCATCTCGCCGAGACTTGCGGCAGCACTTGCACCGGCAAGACCCGTACCAACAACGATGACGTCGAGCTTGAGTTTGTTCTTGGGGTTCACCAAACGCTGGTGAGCCTTATAGTTGGTCCATTTCTCGGCCACTGGGCCTTCTGGAATTCTTGAATCTATAGTCTTGTTAGCCATGATTTCTGAGTTTTATATACATTTATTATATGAATGGCACACACCATTAGCAGCACGCACAGCAGCAGCAAAGGCTCGGGGCGAGCTTGAATGCGAACGCCAAAACAACGAAAAGGAAGCCGAGCATCAGGATTGTGGAATAAACAATACCGATGACCTTCCAACGGCAGAACCAAACCTTGCCGCTCCAGCCGAAGGTCTGCATGGCACTCCAGAAACCGTGAGAGAGGTGGAACCAGATGGCTACGATCCAAACGATGTAGAGCACAACATAGACGGGATTGGCAAACACATCCTTGATGAAAGCGAAGCCGTCGGCAGGATCGTGTGCCACAGTCATGTGAGTGATCTCGGCAAACATCATGTTGAACCAGAAATTAAACAAATGGAGCAACAAGCCGAGCAGCACGATGATACCCAGCACGAGCATGTTTTGAGATGCCCACTCCACCTTGGCAGGTTTTGCTGTCACGGCATAGCGGTTGTTGCCGCGTGCTACACGATTCTGCATGGTAAGCCAGAAAGCATAGACAATGTGAACTACTGCGAGGAAAGCCAAGCCCAGCGTAGCTGCCACTGCATACCAGTTGGCACCGAGAAGACCACAAATCATGTTGTACGCATCTCCAGAGAAGAATGCGACAAGGTTCATTGACATGTGGAACGTCAAGAACAGGATAAGCGCAACGCCCGTTACAGCCATCACTACTTTCCTACCGATAGATGAATTACATAACCACATAAATGATTGAAATTTAAATATTTAACTGTTAGATTTATATGTTCTAAACATAACAGAGCCCCTCTCTCCTCTCTTGGACAAGACGGAGCAATACTGCAAAGTAGGTATCAGCCCCCACTTTGAGGTCTGCAAAAATACTATAAATTGGTGATAAATCAAAGTTTTTCTCCGAAAATCCAATTAAATTAATTAATTTTGCCGAAAATTAAAGATGATGCTTTTCTATTACGACGTTATAATTATAGGTGGCGGCCATGCAGGCTGCGAAGCGGCAACGGCGGCTGCCAACATGGGCGCAAAGACGTGTCTCATCACCATGGACATGAACAAGATTGCACAGATGAGTTGCAATCCTGCCGTGGGAGGCATTGCCAAGGGACAGATCGTCCGCGAGATTGATGCACTGGGAGGCAACATGGGTATCGTGACAGATGCCACCGCCATTCAGTTCAGGATGCTGAACCGATCCAAGGGACCAGCAGTGTGGAGCCCGAGAGCACAATGCGACAGAGGCAAGTTTATCTGGGAATGGAGATCTATCCTCGACCGCACACCCGGACTTGACATCTGGCAAGACCAAGCAGACGAACTCCTCGTGGAGAACGGAGAAGCTGTAGGTGTGAAGACGGTATGGGGCGTGGAGTTCAGAGCGAAGAGTGTCGTGGTGACGGCAGGAACCTTCCTCAACGGACTCATGCACATTGGCCGTCATCAATATCCTGGAGGCAGATGCGCAGAACCTGCCGTACCTCATTTCACAGAAAGCATCACACGACACGGCATCCGTTCAGGCAGAATGAAGACGGGAACGCCAGTGAGACTCGACAAGCGAAGCATCCACTTCGAGGACATGGAGATACAGGAAGGTGAAAGCGACTTCCACCAGTTCAGCTTCACCGGCAAACACCGCCAGCTGGAGCAGTTGCCCTGCTGGACGTGTTCAACCAACGAACAGGTGCACGAGACTCTGAAGAAAGGACTGGCAGACTCTCCCCTCTTCAATGGTCAGATACAAAGCACCGGTCCACGCTACTGTCCGTCGATAGAAACTAAACTGGTCACCTTTCCGGACAAAGACCACCATCCACTCTTTCTCGAACCGGAAGGTGAAGATACCAACGAGATGTATTTGAACGGTTTTTCTTCCAGCATGCCCATGGAGGTGCAGTTGGAAGCTATCCGAAAAATCCCTGCATTCAGAGATGCCAAGGTTTACCGCCCCGGTTACGCCATTGAATACGACTACTTTGATCCGACACAGCTCAACCACTCTTTAGAGTCGAAGGTATTGCCGGGACTGTTTTTTGCAGGACAGGTGAACGGCACCACCGGTTATGAGGAAGCTGGCGGACAAGGAACCATAGCCGGCATCAACGCCGCTATCCGGTGTACGGGAGGAACACCTTTCGTCTTGCATCGTGACGAGGCATACATAGGCGTGCTGATTGACGACCTCACTACGAAAGGCATCGATGAGCCCTACAGAATGTTTACGTCAAGAGCCGAATATCGCATCTTGCTGCGTCAAGACGATGCAGATGCCCGCCTCACAGAAAAGGCATATCACATCGGGTTGGCTAAGAAGGACCGTTATGACTGGTGGATGCAAAAGAAGGAAAGCATCGCACGAATCATCGATTTCTGCAAGCAGACATCCGTCAAACCGCAATTCATCAATTCGGCTTTGGAAAGCATGGGTACTGCCCCACTCCGCGAAGGTTGCAAAGTCATCGACCTTGTGGCTCGTCCACAAATCACCTTGCATGATCTGTCCGACATCCTGCCCGAACTGAAAGCACTGCCCGAATCATTTGATAACCGCAAAGAGGAAATCGTAGAAGCGGCAGAAATCAAGATTAAGTACAAAGGCTATATCGAGCGCGAGCGCATCATTGCCGACAAGATGCACCGTCTTGAAGACATCAAGATACGTGGACACTTCAATTACGCCGAGATCCTACAGATATCTACAGAAGGACGACAGAAGCTGGAAAGCATCAACCCTGAGACCTTAGCACAAGCCAGCCGTATTCCGGGCGTTTCCCCGAGTGATATCAACGTATTACTCGTGCTTATGGGGAGATAAAGTAAAGGTTTAATGTTACACATGTTCCACGTGAAACAAACGAGATAATAATAAACTTATAAACGATTGATAATGAACAACAAAACATTGCTTGCCAATCTGAGGTGCATTCCCGATTGGCCGAAGAAAGGAGTTAATTTCAGAGACGTAACAACACTGTTCAAGAACGCCGAATGTTTGCGCATCATAGAAGACGAACTTTACGACCTTTACAAGGATAAAGGCATCACCAAGATCGTCGGTATCGAAAGCCGTGGCTTTGTCATGTCGTCTGCCCTCGCCTTGCAATTGGGTGCAGGTATCGTATTGTGCAGAAAGCCCGGCAAACTGCCTTGCGAGACCGTACAGGAAAGTTATGCCAAGGAATACGGTAAGGACACTATCGAGATACACAAGGACGCCATTGAGGAAGGTGATGTAATCCTGCTGCATGACGATTTGCTCGCCACTGGCGGAACCATGAAGGCCGCATGCGACCTGGTGAAGAAGTTCCACCCCAAGAAGATCTACGCAAACTTCCTCATTGAACTTGTCAACGAAGGTCTGAACGGAAGAAGCGTCTTCGACGACGACATCGAGGTAACATCCCTTATCAAGATTTAACCAAGAGACACGTCTTTACGTTCAATAGACAACACAAGACAAAGGCGTCGAAATCACGCAATACAATCCTTCAAGGATCACAAAGACGGAGAAGACACTGCGCACACGGTATTTTCTTCGTCTTTGTTTTACACTCCGTTTGAGTTTCACGTGAAACAAAGCTATCCTTAATTGCTTGATACAAATAACTTACGACATGACTAAAGAAGAAAACGAAAAGCGTTTGGCTTATCTAAAGAACATTGTACTGAACATGCCAGACAAGCCGGGCAGTTACCAGTATTATGATGAGAACCACACCATCATCTACGTAGGCAAAGCCAAGAGCCTAAAGAAGCGCGTGTCGTCATATTTCCATAAGGAAGTGGACCGATACAAGACAAAAGTGTTGGTCAGCAAGATTAGGGATATCTCCTACACGGTGGTCAACACGGAAGAGGACGCGTTGTTGCTCGAGAACAACCTGATCAAGAAATACAAACCCAAATACAACGTCTTGCTGAAAGACGGAAAGACCTATCCGAGCATATGTGTCACAAACGAGGCGTTCCCACGCATTTTCAAGACAAGGCAAGTAAACAAGAAATACGGAACGTTCTTCGGTCCATACAGCCATACAGGGAGTATGTATGCAGTGCTTGAGCTTATCAAGAAACTATACAAGCCACGCACTTGCCGCCTGCCGATGACACAGGAGAACGTAAAGACAGGGAAATTCAAGCCCTGTCTGGAATACCATATACACAACTGCAAAGCGCCTTGCATTGGCAAGCAATCCTACGAAGAATACCAGCAAAACATGGCTCGCGCCCGAGAAATCCTCAAGGGGAACACGCGTGAAGTGTGCGCTATGCTGTATAAAGAGATGCAGCAAAAGGCAGAAGAACTGAAGTTTGAAGAGGCAGAAGAGATCAAAAGGCAGTATATTCTCCTGGACAACTACTGTTCGAAAAGCGAAGTGGTGAGCCATACCATCAGCAATGTAGACGTATTCTCCATCACGGATGATGAGGGTATGCACAACGCATATATCAACTACATGCACGTGACCAACGGCAACGTAAACCAGTCGTTTACCTTTGAATACAAGCGGAAACTCGACGAAAGCGATGAAGAACTGCTCTCGCTTGCCATTCTGGACATCCGCGAACGCTTCAACAGTAAGGCAAAAGAGATTATCGTGCCGTTTGATATGGAATGGAAGTTGACCGAGGCTACCTTTTTCGTGCCGCAGAAAGGCGACAAGAAGCATCTTTTGGAACTAAGCGAAATGAATGGCAAGCAATATAAATTCGACCGTCTGAAGCAAGCAGAAAAGCTGAATCCCGAGCAGAAATCCGTGCGCTTGATGAAAGAGTTGCAAGCAAAACTGGGACTGGAAAAGATGCCTTACCAAATAGAATGTTTCGACAACTCCAACATCTCGGGCACTGACGCGGTAGCAGGCTGCGTGGTATTCAAAGGTATGAAACCCTCGAAGAAAGACTACCGCAAATACAACATCAAGACAGTGGAGGGTCCAGACGATTACGCCTCGATGCAAGAAGTGGTGAGAAGGCGCTATTCACGCATGATAGAAGAAGGAACCGCCCTGCCCGACCTTATCATCACAGATGGCGGCAAAGGACAAATGGAGACGGTCAGAGAAATAGTGGAAGACGAACTACACCTGCATATCCCAATAGCAGGATTGGCAAAAGACGACCGCCACCGCACCAACGAATTGTTGTTTGGCTTCCCCGCGGTAGTCATCGGATTGAAGCCAGAAAGCGAACTGTTCCATGCCCTGACGCGCATACAGGACGAGGTGCATCGCTATGCCATCACATTCCACAGAGACAAGAGGAGCAAACACGCCCTCAAATCGCAACTGGACGAGATAAAAGGCATCGGTCCCAAGACACAAGACACACTGCTGAAAGACATGAAAAGCGTGAAAGGCATACGCAATGCCACACTGGAAGAACTGCAAAAGAGCATAGGTGCAGCAAAAGGACAAATTGTATACGACTATTTTCATACCCAAACGGCACAGGAAAAAGCATAACAACAAGCATGAGACACACCTTAGAAACAAGGAAGCACGACTATCTTCATGTTGAAAAAGCAAAACAAACCGGCTTTTATTTTGTTTTATATCGTTTTTACACTATCTTTGCATACATGAGGACATATACAGAAAGCAGAAACACGCTTTCCTATGTGCCCGCAAACACGAAAAAAGAATATGAAAATCGTTATACAAAGAGTGTCAAGAGCCTCTGTGACCATTGACGGAAAGGTGAAGTCCGCCATCGGAAAAGGCTATATGATACTGCTCGGAATTACGCATGCCGACACACAGGAGGATGCAGATTGGCTTATCAAGAAAGTGGTGGGACTCCGCGTATTTGAAGACGCCAACGGTGTGATGAACCTACCCATAAGCGACGTGGACGGTGACATACTTGTGGTGAGTCAATTCACGCTCATGGCAAGCTATAAAAAGGGCAACAGACCCTCCTATATACACGCAGCCATCCACGACATTGCGATCCCACTCTATGAGTATTTCTGCAAAGCCATGTCAGAAGCATTGGGCAAGCCTGTAGGCACAGGCGAGTTTGGTGCAGATATGAAGGTGGAACTCATCAACGACGGACCTGTGACCATCTGTATGGATACCCATAACAAGGAATAATACCATGACGATAGAAGACGCCCAGAAAGCCGTAGACAACTGGATTAAGACCTACGGTGTGAGATATTTCAGCGAACTTACCAACATGACTATTCTCACTGAGGAGGTAGGGGAACTGGCACGCGTGATGGCACGCAAGTATGGTGACCAGAGCTTCAAACCAGGAGAGAAGGACAATATGGAGGACGAGATGGCAGACATCCTTTGGGTGCTGTTGTGTCTTGCCAACCAAACGGGTACAGACATGACAGAAGCATTCAAAAAGAATCTCGAAAAGAAGACAAAGAGAGATGCAGAAAGGCATAAGAACAATCAAAAACTCAAATAAATTATGGCATTTACACAGAACATTGAACCACAGAAAAGCACTGCCAAGGCAGAGCTGAAAGACAGCAAATACGAGGCAGCCCTGAAGAAATACAACACGGAAATTGACGACAATGAAGTGCGCGAAGCCGTGCGCAAGATCATTGCCGAAAAGGTGCACGAAAACGACACACCTGAAATCAAAAAGTTCCTGCTCGGCAGCGTAGAACTCACCTCACTCCACACCACGGATTCAGATGCATCCATCATGGCATTCACTGAAAAGGTGAACCAGTTTGACGACGCCTATCCAGACCTCCCCCACGTGGCAACCATCTGCGTATACCCATGCTTTGCAGAGGTCGTTAAGGACACGCTGGAGGTAGAAGGCGTAGAGATAGCATGCGTGTCAGGAAGTTTCCCTTCCTCACAAGCACTGATAGAGGTAAAGGTGGCTGAAACTGCTCTTGCCGTGAAGGATGGCGCCACTGAGATTGATATCGTGATGCCGGTAGGTAAGTTCCTCAGCGGCGACTATGAGGGCATGTGCGACGACATCAGCGAACTGAAACAAGCGTGCGGAAACAAGGCAATGAAAGTGATACTTGAGACAGGCGCCATCAAGACGGCAAGCAACATCAAGAAGGCTTCTATCCTGTCGATGTATGCCGGCGCAGACTATATCAAGACATCTACCGGCAAACTGGAACCTGCCGCTACGCCAGAGGCTGCTTATGTGATGTGCCAAGCTATCAAGGAATACTATGAAGAAACTGGCATACAGATAGGTTTTAAGCCCGCTGGAGGCATCAACAGCGTCATGGACGCACTGACCTACTACACCATCGTAAAAGAGGTGTTGGGAGAAAAATGGCTCACCAACAAATGGTTCCGCCTAGGAACAAGCCGTTTGGCAAATATGTTGCTAAGTGAAATTGTCGGCACAGAGACCAAGTTCTTCTAAAACATACATCAAACACAACCGCCTGACAATGACTCCGAAGAGCCGTGCCAGGCGGTTTCAATACACAAGGAAGTCAAATGTTTTCTACTTGTTACGCATGATGATATAGTCAAGATATGCGGCGAGTGAAGCCTTGATGTCACCATCCTTGACATAGTTGTCGAGGAAAGAGAGTGCATCCTGATGATAGTCTTCCATTCGCTTCTCCGCATATTCTATTCCACCATGTTCCTTGGTGAAAGCCACCAGGCGAGCTATTTCTTCTTTGCTCACGGTATGGTCCTTCACCTTGTATGCCAAATTAGCCATCTCCTTATCACCCGTTGCATTGAGTGCGTAAAGTACTGGAAGTGTGAGTTTTCCCTCCAGCATATCATTGCCAGTTGGCTTTCCGATGTCAGCTGAGTCAAAATAGTCAAAGATATCGTCACGAATCTGGAAGATGATGCCCAAGTTCTGACCAAAAACCCTGGCAGCCTCTATAGCTGCATCATCTGCACCTGCCGACATGGCACCCATAGCGGCACAGGCTTCAAACAAGGCTGCGGTCTTCTGCTTGATGACTTCATAATAAACGTCTTCTGAGAGATTGTGGTTCTGTATGTTAGACAACTGAAGGATCTCTCCGTCAGACAAGGTCTGCCCCAGACGAGCCAAATAACTGACGATACGCTCAGAATGAGTGCGCGACACATAGAGCAAGGCTGTAGACAGGATGTAGTCGCCCACCAACACAGCCACCTTGTTTTTATATAAAGCATTGACACTGGCCTGACCTCTACGCTCCTCACTGTCGTCCACCACATCGTCGTGCACCAAACTGGCAGTATGGAGCAGTTCCAGTCCCACAGCAGCACATTGCGTGACAGACGATATAGAACCGAAGTTTCTCGCCATCAGCAAGATAAGCATAGGCCGCATACGTTTTCCCGTACGCTGTCTGATATGTAAAAGCACCTGTGAGAGAAGTCCGTCTTCATGTTGCATAGACTCATTGAACAAACCAATGAAATCCTGCAACTCCGCTTCAATAGGCTTCTTGATAAGTGTTAAATAGTTCATGAACGCAAATTTGATACAAAATTAAATATTTTATCGGGATTTACGATAATTTTTTTGTAATTTTACACGATAAAAGACAATCATAATGAACAAATTATTCCTCCTTGACGCTTACGCGTTAATATACCGTTCCTATTACGCCTTTATTCGTACACCACGCATCAACTCCAAGGGGTTGAACACCTCCGCCATCATGGGTTTCTGCAACACCCTCAATGAGGTACTCACCAAAGAACAACCCACGCACATCGGTGTAGCCTTCGACCCGCACGGACCCACATTCCGCAGCGAAGCCTTCCCTGCCTATAAAGCCCAACGTGAGGCAACGCCAGAAGACATCAAGGCATCGGTGCCGATCATCAAGGATATCCTCAACGCCTATCACATACCCATATTGGAAGTGACAGGATTTGAAGCCGACGACGTTATCGGTACCCTTGCCACCCAAGCAGGAAAACAAGGCGTGACCACTTACATGCTCACCCCCGACAAAGACTACGGTCAGCTCGTGGGAGAAAACGTGTTCATCTATCGTCCCCGCCATGGTGGCGGGTATGAGGTAATGGGTGAGCAGGAGGTAGAAACGAAATATGACATCCCCTCTCCTACTCAAGTGATCGACCTACTGGCACTCATGGGCGACACAGCAGACAATTTTCCTGGATGCCCAGGGGTTGGAGAAAAGACGGCCGCCAAACTCATCAACCAGTTTGGCTCTGTCGAGGAACTGATCAACCGGACAAGAGAACTGAAGGGTGCCCTCAAGAAAAAAGTGGAAGAACATATCGACGACATCAAGCTGTCAAAGTTTCTCGCCACTATCAGAACAGACGTACCGATAAAGCTCGACCTCGACAACTTGAAAATCTCGGCTCCCGACAACGAAACACTTGGCAAATTGTTCACCGAACTTGAGTTCAAAAGCTTCGCTAACAGAATTATTAACAAAGACAAAAACATTAAACAAAACGTTAATAGACAGCTTGATTTGTTTAGCGTAAATGCGGACAGCGGGAAGGAAGAACATAAAAACGAGAGTTTTGAGAGCATAAAAACGACTGCTCATGACTATAAACTTATTGAAGGAGAAGAGGATAGCAAAAAGTTATGTGACTTTTTATTGACAAACAAAATTCTAAGTTTAGATACAGAGACGACTTCTGTCAATCCGATGGAAGCAAAAATGGTTGGTTTGTGCTTTTCTGTAGAAGAAAAGAAGGCATATTATGTCGCCGTACCAAGAGAAAGCAAAGAAGCTCAAAAGATTGTTAATATATTCAAACCACTGTATGAGAACGAAGAAATCGTCAAGGTGGGTCAGAATCTAAAGTACGATATCGAGGTACTCCACAACTACGGCATCGCAGTGAAAGGAAAAATGTTCGACACGATGATCGCCCACTACCTCATACAGCCGGAACTCTATCACAACATGGACTTCCTCGCTGAAGTCTATCTCAACTACCAGACCATCCACATCGAAGAGTTGATTGGTCCAAAAGGAAAGAAGCAACGCAATATGGGCGACCTCTCCCCTACTGCCATTTACGAATATGCCGCCGAAGATGCAGATATCACCTTGCGTCTGAAGAACGTGCTCGAACCCCAACTGAAGGAATGTGGTGTGGAAGACCTCTTCTATAATATCGAAATGCCACTCATGCCTGTATTGGCGGAAATGGAAATAAACGGCGTACGTTTAGATACAGATTCCTTACAAGAAAGTTCAAATATTTTCAATCAGCGCCTTACGGATATTGAACATCGTATCCACGAATTGGCAGGCGAGCCCTTCAACATCGCATCGCCTAAGCAAGTCGGCGAGATACTCTTCGACAAACTCCACATCGTGGAAAAAGCCAAAAAGACCAAGCACGGACAATACGTCACATCGGAAGAAGTGCTCCAAGAACTGAAGCACAAGCACGAGATTGTCGAGAAGATATTGGAATACAGAGGATTGAAAAAGCTTATCGGCACCTATGTGGACGCACTTCCCAAACTGATTAACCCCAAGACCGGACACATCCACACATCGTTCAACCAAACCGTGACCGCCACTGGACGACTCTCTTCCAGCGATCCTAACCTGCAGAACATCCCCGTGCGCGGAGAAGACGGAAAGGAAATCAGGAAAGCATTCATACCAGAAGACGGTTGTAAATTCTTTTCTGCAGACTATAGCCAGATCGAACTTCGCGTGATGGCACACTTAAGCGGTGATGAGAACATGATAGAAGCCTTCCGCGAGGGCTACGACATCCACGCCGCTACGGCAGCCAAGATATTCAAGAAACCAATAGAAGAGGTAACGCGCGACGAGCGAACAAAGGCAAAGCGCGCCAACTTCGGCATTATCTATGGTATCACCGTATTCGGATTGGCAGAACGCCTTGACATAGACCGTAAGGAAGCCAAAGAGCTCATCGACGGCTATTTCCAGACCTTCCCGCAAGTGCGCGAGTATATGGACCAATCAATAGAAAAGGCAAAGGTACACGGCTATGCCGAGACATTCTTCCATCGCCGCCGCTACCTTCCCGACATCAACTCACGCAATGCCACCGTACGCGGCTTTGCCGAGCGCAATGCCATCAATGCGCCCATCCAAGGCAGTGCCGCAGACATCATCAAGGTAGCCATGATACGCATCCATGAACGCTTCAAGCACGAACACATCCGCTCGAAGATGATACTCCAAGTGCATGACGAACTCAACTTCAGCGTCTATCCCGAAGAAAAAGAACAAGTGGAACGCATCGTGCTCGAAGAGATGCAGCACGCCTACCCGCTCAACGTGCCCCTTGTGGCAGATGCCGGATGGGGCGACAACTGGTTGGAAGCCCACTGACCTCCACGATTTTTCCGCCCCACATTTCCATAATCAACAAAATTGCACTAACTTTGCAGTGCAACATAAATCAAAAATATGTAGTAATGGAACAAAAACTTATCATTTACAACACACTGTCGAGAAAGAAGGAACCGTTTGTGCCACTCCACGCCCCCAATGTGGGAATGTATGTCTGTGGACCTACTGTTTATGGCGATCCACACCTCGGACACGCCCGTCCAGCCATCACATTCGACATTTTGTTCCGCTATCTCAAGCATTTGGGATATAAGGTACGCTACGTGCGCAACATCACAGATGTGGGACACTTGGAGCACGACGCCGACGAGGGAGACGACAAGATTGAGAAGAAGGCACGCCTTGAGAAACTTGAGCCCATGGAGATTGCGCAATACTATACCAACCGATACCATAGCGCCATGGAGGCACTCAACGTGCTGCCCCCCAGCATCGAACCGCATGCCACGGGTCATATCATCGAGCAAGAGCAGCTTGTGCAGGAAATCCTGGACAACGGCTTTGCCTATGAGAGCAACGGATCCGTGTATTTCGACATCGAAAAATACAACAAGAAATACCACTACGGCATCCTCTCCGGACGCAACCTCGACGATGTGATCAATAACAGTCGCGAACTCGATGGCGTAGGCGAGAAACATAACCAGGTGGACTTCGCCCTCTGGAAGAAAGCACAACCCGAGCACATCATGCGCTGGCCCAGTCCCTGGAGCGACGGCTTCCCCGGTTGGCACTGCGAATGTACTGCCATGGGACGCAAATATTTAGGCAACCACTTCGACATTCACGGAGGTGGCATGGACTTGGTATTCCCGCATCACGAATGTGAAATAGCACAGGCAGTGGCAAGTCAGGGCGACCAGATGGTGCGCTACTGGATGCACAACAACATGATCACCATCAACGGACAGAAGATGGGCAAATCATTGGGCAACTTCATCACCCTCGAGCAGTTCTTCACGGGCAACCACCCCACCCTGCAACAGGCATACAACCCCATGACCATCCGCTTCTTCATCCTTTCTGCCCATTATCGCGGCACCGTGGACTTCTCCAACGAGGCACTCGTGGCAAGCGAGAAAGGTCTCAAGCGACTGATGGACGGCATCAACGACATAGAACGCATACAGCCTGCCGACACGTCTGACGAAAACACCCACAAGGTGGTCAGCGAACTGCGTCAAAAATGCTACGATGCCATGAACGATGACCTGCAGACTCCGGTTTGCATCAGTCATCTGTTTGAGGGATGCCACCTCATCAACACGCTCACCGACCACAAGGCAAGCATTTCTGCCGACGACTTGAAGGAACTGGCAGACACCATGCGCCTGTTCGCATTCGACTTGCTCGGTCTGAAGAACGACAAGGCGAACAACAATGCTGCCCGCGAAGAAGCTTTTGGCAAGGTGGTCGACATGGTGCTCGACCTTCGTTCAAAAGCAAAGGCAGCCAAAGACTGGACCACCAGCGACCAGATACGCGACGCATTGGCAGAAGCAGGCTTCCAAGTGAAAGACACCAAGGATGGTGCCACTTGGAAACTGGACATCTAACTGATTTGTCATATAACTTGATAGTGGGGGCAATGCCGATCTGTGCATAAGCCCCCACCCTTTTTGGGATAACACACGATTACAGGACAACACCCATGAAAAAAAGTTTGATTGCGCTCGCCTTCGGCACACTTGCCTTGGGCATGACCGAATTTGTCATGATGGGCATTCTCGCCGACGTGGCACAAGGACTTCAGGTATCCATCCCCACTGCCGGACATCTCATATCCGCCTACGCCCTCGGCGTCACCTGTGGCGCCCCCATGCTCACCGTCGCCTACAAATACAGGTTGAAAAGCATACTCCTGTTCCTTGGCGCCCTCATGCTCCTCGGTGCCATACTCTGCTCCTTTGCCACCAACTTCTACATGCTGCTGGTTGCCCGCTTTATCGCCGGACTGCCCCATGGAGCCTACTTTAGCGTGGGTTCCATTGCTGCCGTGCGCCTGGCAGACGAGAACCACAAGACAGGAGCAGTGAGCATCATGATTGCCGGCATGACCATCGCCAACCTGTTGGGCATTCCCCTCGGCACAGCCTTGAGCCACAACCTTTCATGGCGTGTGCCGTTTATCCTGGTGGCATTGCTCAGCATATTGGTCATCTTTTACATTTGGAAATGGGTGCCAGATGTGGGAAGAATAGAAGCCACCAACTACAAAGGACAGTTCCGTTTTTTGAAAAGTCTGGCACCCTGGCTCATCCTCGGTGCCACGTGCGTGGGCAACTGCGGCATCTTCTGCATGTACAGCTATGTCAACCCGTTGATGATACAAGAAG
The DNA here is from genome assembly GCA_963654295.1 of Lachnospiraceae bacterium. Taxonomy (GTDB): domain Bacteria; phylum Bacteroidota; class Bacteroidia; order Bacteroidales; family Bacteroidaceae; genus Prevotella. The sequence continues at coordinate 15,535 of CAVJZZ010000062.1, forward strand.
GAGGGTTTGCCCCCGAAGCATTGTCGCTCATCATGATTGCTGCAGGCTTCGGCATGGTGGTGGGCAATATCACCAGCGGCAAACTCAGTGACCACTATCGCCCTGGCATGATAGCATGCATCACACAGGGGTGTGCCTCCGTTGCCCTACTTGCCATCTTCTTAGTCTCACAATGCGGATGGTTGAGTGCCTTGCTGATGGTGGTCTGCACCACATGCCTCTTTGCCGTGAGCAGTCCGCAGCAGTTCCTTATCCTCAAGTATGCCCCCGGAGGCGAGATGCTCGGCGGTGCCAGCATCCAGATGGCTTTCAACATCGGCAATGCCATAGGAGCCTTCTGTGGCGGTCTGCCTATGGAGCATGGCTTGGGCTACAACTACCCTGCCCTTGTCGGTGTCCCCTTCGCCGTCGTAGGCTGTCTCTTCCTCTTGTGGTTTAGCAGAAGATATGAAACGTACATGAATGGCTTTCGCCAAAGGGAATGAAAAGGGGTGCCCATCC
>CAVJZZ010000063.1:0-15536 GCA_963654295.1 Lachnospiraceae bacterium
CAATGAAGTACTACCTCAAGTGCCCATGAGGTATACCCTCGTTGGCGGATGAGGTTATACTCGTTGGCGGATGAGGTTATACTCGTGGACGGATGAGGTTAAGTCATAGTGACTACGTCAAAGGGTGCAGGAGGTTGGTTTTTGATGCGCAGATGGTAGGTGGGGCAAGAAAATCGAAGTTTTCGACAATTTCTCATTCATTTGCATTATCTTTGCATAAGATAAGCGGCACTCGGCAAATTGAAAGCAAGCTTTCTTTGCGCTCATTTGCATTATCTTTGCATAAGATAAGCTGCACTCGGACAATCAGGGAGGTGACTTCCACGCCAGTCCTTCGTGCTATCTATAGACCATACCGAATTGAATTGCATGAACAATCAAGAAATCTTCACAAAATGGGTCTGCTGTTGGGGCAATGCCACATCCATCACAGACCGGAAAGAAGCCACGTATGCCAAGGACTTGACCTTGCGCTACCCCATCAGAATGCCTTTTTCGGGTAAAAAACTAAGGTTCAGGTTTTCCAACCTTACGGGTACAGAACCCGTGAAAATCGCCAAGGCCTTTGTGGCAACAATACGGAACGGGAAAAGAAAGGTCTCCCCCATCCTCTTCGGTGGAGGTAAAGAAGGCGTCATCACCGCCGGACAAGAAAGGACAAGCGACGAGACCGCCTTTGAGATCACTGCAGGCGAAACGATCACAGTGAGCATGTATCTCGAAGACTTCACGCAGATGAATGCCGGAACACTCAGCACAGGTCCGCTGTCGAAAGGACAATACAGCTACGGCGATTTCGCTGAGTCTGAAGTGCTTCCGCCCGATATGACCCGCCACACACAATGGTTCTATTTTCTGAACACCATTGACATTTTCACCGAATCGCGCAATCACGCCATCGTCTGCTACGGAGATTCTATTACAGCGCAAAGCTGGCCAGACTGGCTCGCCCTGCAGGCATGGGATGCCGGACTGCGCAACATCTCCATCATCCGCAGAGCCGTGAGCGGCACACGCATTTTGCGACAGTACGACTGCATCACGTATCAAGCCTATGGACTCAAAGGAAGCACACGTTTCCCCATAGAGATGAACGTGAGCGGTGCCACCGATGTGATCATACAGCACGGCATCAACGACATCATACACCCTGTGGGGATAGAGACCAATCCCTTCCGTCCGTGGAGCGACATGCCCACACTTGACGACATGGAGCAAGGCGTAGCGGAAATCTACGTGAGGCACGCCCGCCAACTCGGTCTGAAAGTATGGAGCGGCACGCTGCTCCCGATAAAAGGATGGCGCACATATAATGAGACCCGCGACCGCCTGCGCCAGGCTTTCAACGAATGGCTCAGATCGTCACCGCTATTCGACGGTTGCGTCGACTTCGACAAGGCTGTGCGCAGCCCCACAGACCCGCAGTCGTTCGCTGAAGGTTACGACTCCGGCGACCATCTGCATCCGAGCGAAACTGCCTATCAAGCCATGGCTGCATGCGCTCTTGACCATATCAAGCAAAACGACAAAACATCACAACAGAAATGAAACACAGAATAGCACTTATCACAGGCGCAACAAGCGGCATCGGCGAAGGTTGCGCACGCAGATTTGCCCGTGGAGGATATGACCTGATCATCACTGGGCGCAACACAGAAAAGTTGGAATCACTCACCGCAGAACTGAAACAAGATGGCGTGAAGGTATTGCCCCTCACCTTCGATGTGCGCGACCGCCAGGCCTGCACCCAAGCCATCGGCTCGCTCACAGACGAATGGAAAACCATTGACGTGCTTGTGAACAATGCCGGACTCGCCCGCGGACTGGACCCCGAATATGAGGGAAACCTCGACGAATGGGACCAGATGATCGACACCAACATCAAAGGATTGCTCACCATGACACGCCTCATCGTGCCGGATATGGTGAAGCGCAACCACGGGCATGTGATCAACATCGGAAGCGTGGCTGGCGACGCCGCATACGCAGGCGGCAACATCTATTGTGCCACCAAGGCTGCCGTGAAAGCCATCAGCGACGGACTGCGCATCGATGTAGCCCACACCAAGGTGCGTGTGACGAACATCAAGCCGGGTCTCGTAGAAACCCATTTCTCGAATGTTCGCTTCCGTGGCGACGATGCCCGTGCCGACAGCGTGTACAGGGGCATTGAACCGCTCAATGGCGACGACATTGCCGATGTGGTGTATTACGCAGCCAGTGCGCCCGAGCATGTGCAGATAGCCGAAGTGCTGGTGCTCGCCACACACCAAGCCAACGGAACCGTGATACACCGGGAAGAATAAACCACCATAAAGAGGAGAATGAATATGAGAAAAATGAAAACCATGCTGATCGGCGGCATGCTCTTGCTGCCATCGCTGACTTGGGCACAAAGCTGTTGCCAAAACAATACGAAAGCAGACTGCTGCGAATTGAACAACCCGGTCATCCAAACCATCATGTCGCGCCAGTCCATACGCAAGTATCTCGACAAGCAGGTGGAACACGACAAGCTTGCCGTCATCGCCCGTTGCGGCATTCATGCACCCAACGGCATGAACAAGCAGCCCTGGGCGGTTCGTGTGGTGGAGAGCAGCGACTTCATCAACGCCACCACGGCCATCTTCAAGAAGGAGAAGGCAGACATGGTGAGCCGCGATGCCAACTTCAAGAACATGTATCGCAATGCCCCCAACATCATTGTCGTTGCTACGCCCAAAGGTTCAGGACAAGTAGACGCTGGTCTGTTGGGTGAGAACATGATGATTGCCGCCAAGTCATTGGGACTGGGCACCTGTTGTCTGGGCAGTGCCGCCGCTTTTCTGAACAACACTGAGGCATGCAAGCCCTATCTTGCGAAACTCAACTTGCCCGAAGGCTATGAGATCTGCTACGTGCTTGCCGTGGGATATCCCGACGAAACGCCCGAGATGAAAGCAAGAGACGAGAGCAAGATCGAATTTGTGAAATAACGCCTCATCTACCATATTGAAAGAGCCTGGAAGCAGACGAATCGACTTCCAGGCTCTTTCATTCTTTTACAAGCCCTTCTTGGGGCAACTTTTTGTGCATCCTACATTGGGGATGGACAGACCTAATTTGCCAAGACCTTTCGGTATCCCGTGCCTTGTGGTCGCAGATAGATGTCACCACGATTGGGATGAAGAACCGGCTTGCCCATCAAGTCGTATATCCTTGTATGCGTATTCTGCGGTTGTGCCTGCATGTGGTTGATACCGGCAGCCCCGACATCAAACGTCCCGAGATTAGTGCCCCAATCATCTTTAAACACGACAGACTTAATACCCTTGAGCGTATTGGACGGAAGAGTGATTTTCACTTGTCTTTCCACGCAATCGTTCGGGATGTTAGCCTCTACCGTTAGCAATTCCGTTTGGACCGTACTGCTTCCATCCACCAGCACAATATTCCCCAAAGACAATGTGCTTTGGTTGACGATATTCAGATTGAATACACAAGACGCTCCGTCCGCAGTATTTTCCATGTCACACGTGAGCGTAACGTTCCGTTTCTCAGGGCGTATGCCATAGACGCAAGACTGGTTGACGCAATAGCCGCCCAAACCTTCAGTTTCGTCCAAAGAATAATAGCCGTCACCAGAACCTCCCCAACCAAAATTAATATGATAAAGGTTCCGATCTCCGTCATAACCGTCGACGACGAACGCATGTCCTGCCCCATAGGCGGTTGAGCCAGAGTACAATATAGGGAAGCCTTTCGACAAATCGCCATAAATCAGATTCTCCCATTCCTCCTGGCTAAACTTCTTCTTGGTAGCATAGTCAGACAACAATCGATATTGGGAATAAATGGCATTCGCCGCATCTGAGATCTGTCCGCCAGTAGAAGAGGCATAGTTGAGATAAGAAGTGGTTCCTACCACATACACCAATTGAGCCACGGCATTCCTTGCAGCCTCATCACCCACATCTGTATAGGTGTCACGTATCTCATCCCAACGATTAGGTGAGCCATGGGATATCGAATACGTTACGGGAGCGGCGCCATAAGGATATACCGGAGTATCTTGGAGTGTGCTACTCGGGTTGTCCGACTTCCAGTAGTTCACAATCTGTGCGGCAGCAATAGCCACGCACCCTGCAGCCGTCTTCACGTTGCCGTCTGAGATGACAGGACTCAAGTCGTTGTAAGGAGAGTCTTGGTGCCAAGAACTTTTGACAAGGGGAAGGACACTTTGCCGTGCTGCAGAACTGACGACCGCACGACGAGTCACCGTCCGTCCGTTGCAGACGGAATCAGCCTGCAGATATCCCAACCATTCAGACAAACAGGCGGGCATCTCTTCAGGTTTCCAGACGCTCGTATGGGAATAGCCTATGATTTTAGGCACATTGGGGTTCAGCAAAGACACAATGGCATATCCCTCGCCATCCACAACCCGAAAGACCTGAATGGTTCTTGACGCCTGCACCAACTTGATGTTATCCGTGCACAGGCACGATGCTGCACACGCTTGCCCGTCCACCGCCTTTGCACAGACATTCCGCGCCAGGAAAAGCAGGAGCACAAGAGAGATCAACTTAAAATGTTTCATGCCTTATTAGATTAAAAAATGGCGAAGCATTGCACCTCGCAACCACTTCGCCATTATATGCATTCTAAAGAATTACCTTATACAATCTTGATCAGGCAGAGCCGTCGTTGAAACGTCTGATATCGCCTTCGTGGTATAAGTATTCCAATGGGAATTATCGGCGATACCCATATAAGGATTACCCACCTGGAAATAATCCCAATAAGCGAGGTGCACCTTACCCGGCTGGAAGGTCTTTGTCGCCTTGCCATAAGAATGGAATGTAGTCTCACCGTCAAGTGTATAACCAAACGTCATGCTTGCCTCTGGAGCCAGGAAATAAGCATATCCATAAAGATCTTTCTGGAAATAAGCCCAAGAATCATCAAAATTTGTAGGTTCTGAGTTCTTCACATAATACCAATTATTTGCGCCACCATCTTCCAGATATTCATATCTGTTTGTAGCCTGTGGATTGAGCTTATACGCCACTGCTTTATTACGTGTGTAAAAGGCGATACTGCGTATTCCATTGTCAGCAATCGTTCCATAAGTGCTTTGGTTCTTATACTGGAAGTTTTGATAATAATAGTAGATGATAGAACCGACAGGAGACGGAACTGTAGAAACAGACATATGAGAATCAGACAGAACAGAGAACTTTTCTGTAGAAACAGAAAGAACATTCCACAAGCTGGAAGGCGTTTTGTTCGTTTGAACCAATTTTGCCGTCTCCAACTTCTCGCGATCAGCTATATTCCAGAAAGGAACTTCATCTCCATAAGACATGCAGATCATGGAAACCGCATAATAATCCCCAACAGGAAGATCGGCACTCATGACCACATCGTTGTCTGCTGTCTCCACAAAACGACGCACAGAATCCGCCAACTCGCCGGTATTCCTATCATAGAAATAGGTTCTTACCGAGATCAATCCACTATACTCAGAATGGAAAGTACGATAATAATCCGCAATATTTGTATTATGCTTGGTGTCCACATAATTGTAGGAAGATGTGAAATTGCTTGGCGAAACCGTTATGGTCACGGCATTCTTCACCTTACCAGCCGAAGTTTCTATCTCGATGGCCTCATTGCTACACGCTGTAAGGAATACAGCCACTGCAACGCCCAATAAATTGAATATCTTTTTCATATTCTTTTCTCCTTTAAATGGTTAAACATTAAAACTTAGCGACATTGAACATCCACGAAAGCGACACCTCCAACGAGTTCACTTTCGTATTGAAATTCTCTGCCAGCTTACTCATGCCCATATAATAACGGGCATTAATGTCAAGGCCAGTGCCTGGAATGGTATAGCCGATGCCTGCCATGGGGCGGACATCCATGCCTTTCAACTTGCTGCCATCGGCATCCAGTTTATAGGTAACCTGAGAATAACTGGCACTTGGTTCGTTCACCGTCAAGGTTTGGGGAGCGCGACTCAATGTGCCGGCAAAGGCAGCACCTACTTCCACATAGAAATTGTTCATGGCGTTTGACTTCGCCAACGGATAGAATTGCACATAGACCGGAGCCTCGAAATAACCCAAAGACAAGCTTGCATTGTCGTTTCCTGCCTCGTCTGTTGCGATTGTCTTCGCTTTATTCTGCGCATACTTCAGCTCCAAGCCCAAGCCGACGAAGCCGGTGCCTCCCTCAGAGTTGGCTGTAGCCTTGCCAAATCTCGCCTTGAAAGCCAAACCGGCAGAAAAGCCCATATCACTCTTGTCGAACAGTTTGCCTTGATCGGGTTGTGACATCGTGCTCATGGTTACACCAGCCTTAGGTCCTAAGAAAAAAGCATTGTTCTTGGCTTTTACAACGTTACCGATCTCTTCGCCATCATCACTTTGAGCGCACATAGGCATTGCAAGCAGCAATGCCAAAAAGGTTAATGATAATTGTTTCATAATCATAAAATTTTGAGTTAAACTAATGGTATATATTCTCTAATGTACCCCCTGGTACTTACATTCACTGATCTTCTTTCCACAGGTAGGGCAAACTGCCTCCACCTTCTTTTCCTGTTCATGATTCTCTTTCACGGTAGATGTCTTTTCCGGAGCAGGATGCTTGCCATGATATTTACATTGGGTGACATCCAACTTACAAACAGGACAACGTTTCTTCATCACAAAAGCATAAGACAATGAAGTCTGATACAGCAACAAACCCTCGCAAGCCACCTCAACCGTGAAACTATATTGTTCCCTGTCGGGATGCAGTTCAAAGCTGTATTCCGATGCCGACGGCACCAATGCGACAGTCTGTTCACCATTTTTCATCATCACGTCAAGTTTCTTTCCCTTCCACGCGTCGGGAACCGTCAACTGAAAACTGCATTTCGCCTTCTCTCCAGCGTAATAACCGACAGAAGCATTTGCGCTTGCAGCTTGAAAGCATGCTCCGTCCACAAGTCTAAGGATGCCAAACTTTCCGTTCAAGCACACCACCGACAAATTGTCTTCAAACTGGGTTGCTTTTGAGAACTGAGCCGGTATGGCGACACCACTTGCGAACTTAAATCCATACAAATTGTTTGTCTCGTCTGGAGCTACGCCCTTCTGCCCATCTGCCTTTGCCTTGTAGAAAGGAACCTCTTTAGTCTTACCTGACAAAGCTGCAAAACGATACAAATAATCCAGCGCCTTACTGCCCGGCCACTTCACAGGGTCGCAAGTGCCTCCACGAGAGGTATCAAAGGCATACAACTTGCCGTTGGTATCCCATACATAAGCCTTTCCATTGATCACATTCGTTCCGCCATAGAGCTCGGCAACGCCCTTGAAAGTGAACGCCACGGGAGAGCCTCCCTTGTCTATCAACGAGTATTGTTTGTTCTTAAACACAGCTGCATAGCCTTCGGTAAAAGGTTTGATCTTGTCATACTTGCCATCAAACCCCAAGGCTTTGTTTCCATAAGCGTCCACATAGCCCAACCTACCCGCAGCATCCGCTACCGACAGCAAGCCGTCTGAATAGAACTTCTGTCCTGATAGCGTATAATACTTGGTGGAGAAAGCAAGATAGGTTCCGTCGTCCGTCAACACACCTCTCACACACTCCCGTTGTCCGTCGGCATAAGTGACAAGCGCCTTGTTTTCATAAAAATCACCTATCTGTACATTCGCTACAGGAGACACGACGGAACCATCCGCCCTAACCAAGCCGACCTTCTCATTATGTTTCGCCACATAGATATTGCCCGTCAAGTGTGTGAGCTCACTATAGTCGCCGGGCTGCATCTGCCAAACTACGGTTTGAGCTTGGACTGAGCATGGCAAAAGCAACCACAATAAGCTGAATACTCGATAAACAATCTTCATTGAATCTTACTTTTTCTTCTTGAACAATTTGCCCAGTGATTTGAATACAGAAGGCTTGGACTGGTTCACCTCCAAGTCGGCTTCCTTGTCATAACACTTCACACGCACGACACCTGTCCGCTCATCTTCCGTATCATTGTTCTGCACACTTACAAACAGCTTTTTGGAGGCAATGTCTACAGTAACCCAGTCTGGCTTCGAAGATATTTTGATATCATCACTATTGCAGGTAATATTCACGGTTTGAACTGTACCCTCTTTGGGATTACTTTTAAAATCAAGTTTGGTTTCAGACAAAGAGAGTTCTACAATTGGATCCTTTGGCTTTTTCAAGGAGATGAGATTTTTGTTGCATATCTCGATCTGGTCGTCACACATCGTCTTTTTGTTGGCTGTGGTATAGACGGCCTTTGCCGCCTCAAACTTTTTAATGGCTGATGTTTGGGCAACAACCGTCATCTTCTGCTGCAACTTCTGTCCCTCAAGGAACAACTTGTCGCCACTCGTTCTTACATATGGCGTTGGCGTTTTCAAGGAGGCGAGATTTTTGTTGCATATCTCGATCTGATTGTCACACATCGTCTTTTTGCTGGCTGTGGTATAGACGACCTTTGCCGCCTTAAACTTTTTAATGGCTGATGTCTGGGCAGCAACCGTCATCTTCTTCTGCAACTTCTGTCCCTCAAGGAACAACTTGTCGCCATTCGTTTGGGCTGATGCCACAACTGAACACAGAAAAGCGGTCAGCACACATGCCATTCTGATGATTCTTGTCACTCTCATTTGTTCTTGTTTTTAAAGTCTATAATTGCCTTTTCTCTTGTTTTGTAAGATTCCGCCAATTCCGTTTCTCCAATTTCCTCCAATTCCCTTGCCTGCTTGCCCAAGAGTACTTGTGCAGAATCCAAATCCGTAAGAATTTCCTTCTTCTTGAGCTGCACTTCAGTGTTTTCCTTATCCATACCGGCATGGCGGGCAGTCAACGTTTCCACTTCCTTTAATATCGTATAAGCAGACAACAAGTTTTGCTCTGCATTGTCTGCCTCTTCGTCATGAGCAAGGGTGATATATCTATTGATTTGTGCAAGCTTGGCATCCACTTGAGCTTTCAATTCCGTCTGTTGCTGTTTTTGTTGCAACTGTTCGGTTTGCACAACCTCAGAGTCGTGCTTGTGCTTCACTATTCCGACCACTACGACCATCAGCAACAGAACAGCAGCTACTGCACCAATGATGGCAGCCTTTAACTTCATCGAAGCTGAGCGCTTCGTTCCGTTGATACTTTCCAAGGCAACACGCATTTGCGAAGAAGACTGATAACGCAAGAGCTGTTTCTTCTGGCAAGCAGTGGCAATGATATTCCGAAGCGCTTTGCTGCGGACTTTCCCCAACGGCATCTTTGCCTTCAATTGTTTATCCAGCACTTCATGCCTTGCGCCCTCGAAAGGTGTATGCCCCACGATACATTGATAAAGCAGAATACCCACTGCATAAATGTCGGTAGTCTGGTTTTGATGTGCCAGGTCGCCCAAGACAAGTTCGGGAGCAGCATATTCTGGTTTGCCCATAAACTTGCCGGCAACAGTCAAAGCCTTGTCACCAGTAGTGAGGTTGTTCATCTGCTTGGCAATGCCAAAGTCTATCAACTTGATATGTCCATCTTCCGTAAGCATGATATTGGAAGGGTCTATATCTCTGTGGATATAACCGGCATCATGCAAAGCCATCAAGCCGGAAAGGACATTGACGACAACGACGACAGCAAAATGTTCGGGGTCATTCTTATAGTCTTGCAGCATCTTGACCGCAAAAGGAACGTCTTCACCATGACGGTCTTTGGTCTTTCCTTCCAACAAATCGGAAAGCGACACGCCTGTCAAGAGTTCACTGATCACATGACAATGCCTTGCCGTATTGCCGCAGCCGTCTGTCTCTTGGGTTTCAATAAAACCGAGCATTTCCACTAAATTGTCATTGCGCAGCTGGATTTCAGACTCCCGCTTCGCTCTTTCATAAGCACTGGCAGGAAGGTCGTCGAACATGAATTTGATCGCAACATCACGGGTAGCACCCGTTCGCTCGTTCACACTGATGCCACGATACACCTTGCCCATGCCCCCTTCGCCTAAGGGCTTGTCATCAGAACTCACTTGATAATAAACACCGAGTCTTTTTTCCTTCTCACCTTGAAGTTTTATCATCGCCATTTTTTATGATATCATTTAAACGTTTCACATTCTTTTTTACCCGATCAATGATCATTCGTGCTTCCGCGTCAGCGACATAAAAGACATCTTTATTTTTCTTCTTCTGTGCCTCTTTGGTCATCGCCTTCGCGTTTTTGTCTATATACTGTACTGTCCCGTTCCATAAAGAGACTCCAGTGCGGGGTATGTCGCTTTCTTTAATTTGAGTCAAGCGCTTCTTGATCTTTGCCAAAAGCCTTTCGTTCTTGGCAGTGACATTCCCTTGCTTCTCGCTTTTACAAGACTTCATCGAATCCAGATGCTCGCATATCTTGTCCAGCGATTTGCAAACCGAATTGGTCTTGTCTACCTTCTTGTCCTGTACAGGTTCCGCTTTGGGGGCTACAGAATCTTTTCTTGCCTTCTTATACTTGGCAGAATCTTTCTGCAGAGTTTCAATCGGGTACAATTTCAGACTGGAAGAATCGGTTGAGTGGGTGGTTTCTGTGGATGGTTGTTGACTGCCACTGTTGAAATCCATTTTCTCCATAGAAGTAGATAACCCCGAATGGGATGCCATGGGCGCTTTTACGCTCTTTTTGGTAGGGAAGAGAAACACTGCACCTACGATGACCACTGCTAAAGAGAACATCCACAAAATCCTTTTATAGAAGTTCATTTTGTCTTTCAACAAGGAGTCACATTGCAGTTCAACGATTCCTAAAGTATGGTTGTCGTGGTGTCCGCCTTTCGAAAAACCTATTTGGTCTATCTCCATAGACAAATCACCGACAATTTTATTGACGGAATCCTTAGCAGCCAATCTTTTTAACAGCATCTCATGAGGCATCGCTCCCCAAATGCCATCGGTACAAAGCACAAAGCGGTCGCCTTTCTTGAAAGGCACCTCATCTATTTGGGGCAGGTTATTGACAGGATGCCCCAAATTTCTTGACACGACATTGGATTGAGGTGAGGTACGGGCTTGCTCAGGTGTCAGAACTTTCTTCCTGACCAATTCTCCTACCAAAGAATGGTCTTGGGTGCAAAATGCCATGCGCCTTTTGTGGATACGATAGCAACGGCTATCACCGACATGAGCGATAACAGCCGACTGCCGATTGACCAGAATTGCTACCAGGGTGGCTCCCATGCCTGCCAATGCAGGAACCTGCCTTACCTTAGCGGCAAGAGCATCGTTAGCCCTACCGATCGCCCTTTTCAAAGCACTGCCACGTGGCATTTGGGGATCACATTCGCAGACCGACTTCATGATCTCGTATTTGGCGATATAAGAGGCAGCCTTTCCACCGGGTCCACCTCCCATGCCGTCACAAATCACGAGCAAGAAGCCCAAGGGAGTTTCCACGAAGCCCCAGTCATCCTGGTTCTCCGGGCGCCCCCCTTGTTTGGTTTCTGCCGCTCCTACTAAGGGAATGATATTAGATTGTAAAATAAACATGTTTCGTAATTACAAAGCCATCTTTATTTCTTCACGATAATGGGTATTGCCCGTTTGCCTTGGGCATCATAAAGAGCATACACGCCATCCAAATCCACCTGATATTCCGCACGTGTGGTGTTGTTTACGCTCTTCTCCGTTTTCTTGGCACGCACCACGGAGTTGACCAAGTCTTTATAAGTAAACTGATAGGAGATTTTCTTCTTCGTACCTTTCTTGCTTACCTTTACCAGTTGCCACATATCGATGTTTTTACCATCCGCGAGATTGCTTTCGACAATAATCTGGGCAGGCTTCAGGTTGTCTTTCTGAATGGTAACCTTATGGCTCAGGCTATCCAGGACAAGCGCACCGTCCACTTCCGCCACCTTTACATATTCCACAGGCAAGCGGTTGATGACCACTTCACCGGTATTCAGTACGATGTCGAACTTCGGACTATACTGCTTGTTCTCCTCTTTCATCGTCTCAACGATATCAGACACCTTCACACTCTGTATGGCTCCTGACTCCTGACTTAGCAAGATGTAGTTTTCATTGTCCTTCTTGGAAGAATAGTTCTGCTCTATGATCACGCCACGATACTCTGCATGACTGGTTTTCACGATATCGATGAGAGGACTTTGCTCAAACAAGGACTGATTGGGATTGACCGCCTTGAAGACATACTTGATCACGTCATCTATCTTGAACGAGCGGACACTGCCATTGGCGAGATAGAGACTCAATGTTGAGTCTGTTTCCTCAGCATACTGACCTTCACACTGTTCACCGTTTCTCAATTGATAAATTCTGTTGATGCCCGACAAAGCCGTCTTGCTCCGCTTGTCGCCCTTGATAGCCCTCACGTCTTTCCAGTCCACCTTATAGGTATTGGGACTCATTTCCAGATACCTGACTGTGGCACCGCTCTCAAGGATCTTGACCATTGAAGCCTTCAAGACGCCGTTGACCAACACATTGCCCAACCATAGTGTTCTGTTGCCTTTTACGCCTTGGAATTCCTCGTTTTTCTCTGCCCAGTCTTTCCATGCCTGACTCAGGGCATTCTCGCCATAAGCCTGTTCTCCTGCAACAGTAGCCTTACCGTTATTGATGCAGATCGTTGCATTATCTGTATGGATAGTGAGTTTTCCGTCACCTTCCTGTCGCTGGATGTATCCATTCAACACCGATCCATCCTTCAAATAGACCTTTTGCACGACGATGGCACTTGCGTGCATTCCAAGCGTGCATATAGCGACCAATAAAAACAGTATTCTCTTCATAGCTTCTTATTTTTTATGAGGATTATCCAACAATTCCTTAACATATTTGGCCTTGATGCCCTCTGTAATGTTTTCCTTGGTGACACCGGCATGCAACACACCGATGAGCATGCCTTTGTCATTGAAAATAGGAGAACCGCTGGCACCGCCGGCAGAAACAGCATCGAAGTTAAAGCCATACTCGCCACTTGCCTGACTGATATGACCCGTGTGGCAGAACACCTGCAGTCCCTTCTCCGACTGAATGTCCTGAAGATTCAATCCATGGGGGAAACCTATCGTAAACATATTCCTACCCACAGCAAGCACATCGTCAGACACATCCATAGAATCCTTGACATTTACATAAGAACAATACTTGTTGGGCAGTTCCATCTTGTCGCTCTGAATCAAAGCGACATCCTTTTCCTTTTCTTCTCCGGCAGAGAGCACGGTACACTTGATGGCATTTTCAGAGGAGAAGAACTTGCCTTGAGGTATCAACAGCACGCCGTCGCTCACGCCCTTGATCTTTATCTGTGAGATGTAAGCGGAAAGTCCTTCGGGCGAGATACCCATACCTGCCAATACGGCAGCTCTTGTCTCTGCAACCTTAGCGAACTGCTGACGATACCAGTTTTCGAAAGTAGCTATCGACTCGTCAAACAGCCATGGCTTCACCACATGCAGATTAGTTATGATCTGACCGTCATCAGAAATAAAGAAGCCCGTACCGGTATAAGTGCAGTATTTATTAAACTGTTCTTCGGTCAACGCCTTCTTGTTGTATGGCTTTCCGTCGATAAAGACAAATTGTGTAGGGAATCCCAAAGCCTCCAGATTCTCTGAGGAGAGTCCTTCTGCCGTCACCTCATAGTGATAAAGACCAACCAGCAAGACTACAGAAGAACTGTATCTGTTGTTGATAGCCTCTGTGTCCCACGTCTTTCCGCCTGAAGGCCAGAACTTCCAAGTTCCAAAGCCTATACCTGCAATCAAGACGATGGCAGCAGCAATGCCTACCACATATTTCCATGCGGTGCTTGGCCATGGCAACTGACTCAAATCTACCGGCACACCACCACACACGACAGCCGACGACTTCTTGAGGCGCGTGGCTGAATTGGGCTGCACCTTGATTCCGTCTACCGTCGTACCGTTCTTGCTATGGTCGAAAAGATATATCTTGCCGTCCTTTCCCTGCTTTACCGTTGCATGATAGCGACTCACGGTTGCCCCGGGAATCTGAATATCGTTGTTGAAATGACTACCTATACCATAGATGGCCCTATATGCAGAATTGTCTTCAGGCATGGGCACTTGACTCCATTGAAGTTCCACATCAGCAAACCTGATGGCATCTCCACGGCGCACCTTTACCGGCTTGCCCGGCTTAATGGGCTGGTTCATGATGAAAGTGCCGTTGTGACTTCCCTTATCTTCAATGGTTATGTCACCGTTATTCAGCAGTGTAAGTTCCGCATGAAGAGAACTCACCTTAGCACTCTGCAGGATGATGTCGCAACTAGAGTCGCGACCTATTTTCAATAATCTCATAATTCCTATTGTTTAAGTTAATAATCATATGCTTAGCGAAGTCTCTTGGGCTTACTTTCCTCGGTTTTCTTCTCCTTCTCAACCTTTTTCTCTACTTTCTTGTCCTCCTTCTTCTCTGCCTTTTTGGCAGCGTCCTTTTTCTTGTTTACAGCGGATTTCTTGCTCTTTTCCTTTGAAGCCGCTGCTATCGAATCGTTCTTGGCTTTGGCTATGGAGTCTTTCTTAGCCTGTTCATTCTTCAGCGTATCAACCTTGCTGACGGTATCTGCCACAACCGCATTGGTTTCTTTAGACGAGCCACCGCCCAGCGTATTGCAAGCAATGATACCACCAATGACAACAATCACCGCCACGACGCCGATAAGCACATATCGCAAGATAGCGGAATTGCCCTTGGGCACCATATTCCAATCCAGACGTGCCACATGAGCAAAAGAAATGTTATCCTTGCGGGTTACCGGAACTGGAACATTGGGTGAAATACGGATGCCATTCACATAAGTGCCGTTGTGACTCTGGTCAACAATGGTCATCTTGCCTGAAGGAGAAACATTCAATACTGCATGGCGACGACTGATGACATCAGTATTGTCGTTGATGAGGATATCGCAACCATGCTCTCTGCCAATCGAATAAACTTTCATATGCTTACTTGTTTGAATTGTTTATAATGTCTTTTACCTTTTTCTTCACCTGGCTGCCAACAGACTTCTCTTGCTGCAACAAAGAATCGATACGGTTCAATGTCTTGTTGGCTTGACTCAAGGAATCTTTCAAAACCAGGCTATTGTCTGTGACTGCACTTGCAGTTTCCTTGTGTCCGGCATTGCTGCATTGCACGATATTCAATATGATACTGATGATGACCAATGCCAATAAGCCACCAATGATTGTTTTTGTCTGTCTTGTCATCTTTGCTTTCATTTTTGAATTTATACCCATTTCCACAACAGCCAGTGTCAGGTTGTCGTGTCCACCGCCAGAAGAACGTCCCAGATTGTCCACGTACGTTGCAACGTCATCTACCATGGCGCCCAACTTACGTTTCTTCTCCGCCAACATTTTAACAAGGTCTTTCTCTGGCATCGTACCGTGTATTCCATCGGTGCAGAGCACAAAGCGGTCACCTTTTTCGTATGGCAGCTCATGCACTTCCACCTCCACATCCGGTTTGATGCCCAAAGCCCTGGTG
>CAVJZZ010000064.1:0-15485 GCA_963654295.1 Lachnospiraceae bacterium
TAGGTGTCGGGCGCCCAATCGGTGCCGAACACGTTTTCTATGGTGTATGCCTTCGCCTCATCATCGGTGAGGATGGTTTCCATCTGATTCTTGTTGCTGTCTTTGGTGAAGGTGATTACCTTGCTTGATGGCGAGATGACCTTGCCCGTCTTGTCCATGGTGTTGTATTCTACGAACTTGTCAGCAGGCACGTTCATGCCTGCGGTGGTGAAGCGTGAAGAGGCGAGCTTGGTGGGCTGCAGGATGGTGGTGTTGAGATAGGCGAGGCGAGGCTTGCCGTTCCAAGCACGGCCATAGTTGAAGTTCTCTGCTGGGCAATCGATGGTGCAATGGTCGAATACGTAGCCCCACTCGGTGGAACCTGCCGGAGCGGTGATGGTGCATCCGCCCTTGCCGTCAGCCTGACGCTTCTCGTTGACCATCGTACAGCGGTTGAAGAAGGCGTCGCCGCCACCGCAGATATAGTCTACCGTTCCGTGTATCTCACTGTCTTCCCAATAGAACTTACCGCTATTGTTGTTGCTGTAGTAGGTGTCTTGATAGGAGAGCATCTTCACATTCTTGCAGATGGTCTGCGTGCCCTTGTCCTGCAGACACACGGCACGTCCGGCACTGCCGCTGGCATAGTAGTCGAGGGCGTTCTGCAGGGTGAGGTCTTGCAGATAGGTGCCCTTTCCGCTCACGAGCAGGGTGGCAGTGACGCTGATGCCCTCGTTCTTCACGTCGGGAGCATTCTTGATGATGGTGCCGTCCATGCTCTGGCCGATGATGGAGACGTTGTCGGCATAGACGGGTGTGAGCACGGTCTTGCCGAAATCATAGGTGCCGTTGGGCAGGAAGATGGTTGTCCGCGTGCCCTGGCTCTTCGCCTGTGCTATGGCGAGGGTGGCGAGCAGGTGGTCGCCGTTGCCTGCCTCCACCACATAGTAGCCTTGTGCGTTGGGAGTGATGGTGCTGTTCTCGTCGTTCACCACGCAGAGGTTGTGCAGATAGGTGGTGCCGTTGAAGGTGAGGGTGAGCGTGCCTCCCTCGCCGTTGTATTCCAGCGAAGCGAGTTTGCCGTCGCTTGCGCCCTTGGCACTGCTGATGGTGGTAGAGTAACCATTGCCGTCGGTGACGGTGATGCTGCTCTCACTGCTGTAGGTGCAGAGACCGAGCGAGATGTAGGCATGCTTGCTGACGAGCAGTTTCACGCTGCCGCCAGCACTGAAGCTCCATCCGTGCGTGCCGTCGTGGTAGCTGCCGCCTGTGGGAACGAAGCCTTCGTGGTCTTCAGCATAGAAATATGGGGTGGTGAGCACGTAGTTCATGCGGTTGAATGTCTCTGCCATTTCCTTCTTGGTGGCGATGGCGTAGAGCTTGAGGTTGCCTGTCACCACGTCGTCGGTGGTGTATTTGCGACCGCCGTCCTGCTCGGCAAACCATCCGCGGAACTGGTAGCAGGTGGGCAGTTCGCCCTCATAGTTACTCAGTGTGCCGATGGTGTTGCCCTTTTCCACAGTGGCTGTAGTGTATACGTTGCCCTCTATATTATAATAGGTGAGGGTGTAGTCGGGTTTCCACTTGAAGGTCACCTTGTAGTTCACGGTGTTGTCGCCAGCGGTCACGGGGATGGTCACCACGGTCTGTGAGGATGATGTGTCGTAGGAGACGGTGCCGAGTGTGCCGTTGGTGGTTGTGATGGCACTGACAGGGTTGCTCTCTGAAATCATGGTGCTGGCTTTGGGCAGTTCGATCGTGGCTGTCATGGTGCCGTCTTTCTGCTCGTCGAAGAGTTTGTCGGCATCATAGGTGGTGCCGTTGGCGCTGAACGAACCGAGCACAGGTTGTGCAGACATGTCTACATTGCCGTAAACGTTGAGCTGGAACAGATAGGCATTCTGGTTGGTGGTGAGGTTGGTGAAGCGCAGAGCGCAGTTGGTACGGTTCACGTTTACTTCCACATCGCATCCGCTGGCTGGTGTGGCGTAGCTGTCAGACACGGTAACCCATTCGGTGTCGCCATCGCCTTTCACTTGCAACTTCCATCCGCGGTTGTTGCCAGTGGCTCCGTGCTTGAAATTCACCTTGGTCACAGAAGCAAGGGCTGAGGTCTCCACATACGACTTGCTGCTCTTGCTGGCGCAGAGGTAACCGCCTGCCCAATCGGGAAACTTGGAAGTGTTGCCGTTTGTGGGGCTCACTTGGGTGTCGAGAATCTTGAAGGTGAGCGTCTCTTTGCTGTACTTGGTGCGTACGCTTACCGACGACTCCTTCTTGTTGTTGGCAGAAGCCGCCGTCCACTCGGTGAAGTCGGTGGCATAAAGTTCTTTTTCTTGGATGTCTTGTGCCTGTGCGCACAGTGTGGCGACTACTGTGAGGCAGAGGGTAAAGACCTTTTTCATTTTTTGTATCATATCGTTAGGTATTTGATTTGGTCTTGATAATGGTATGCAAAGGTAATAAGTTCCCATGAAAATACTTCTTTTATGTGGCAAAAATCGTGCGTATAATCAAAAAATGACGATAGTAGCGATATTTTATCGCAATTTATTTCGCACATATTCCAAATTGTTGTATATTTGCAGCGTTATCCAACTTAACTATACTGAAACTTATAACCAATTTATAATATTAACAAACTAAAACGAATGATTATGAAGAAACTTTTTACTTCTATTGTTGTTGCGCTTTGCGCAATGAGTGTGAATGCTCAGGAAACCATCGCTATTGAAGAAACTTCATACGAGGCAGGGCAGACCTTATCTTCTGATAATTGCACATTGACCTTAGGCGCAGGAGATACATGGACAGCCAAAGCTGCTGTATTGGGAGATTTTACTGCCTATGTTTCTGGAAAAGGGAATCCTAAAGATGCAGATGATTTAGGCTATGTCCGTGATAGTAAGAATTTGCCGGTGAAAGGAACTTATTATGTGGTTAAGGCTAAAACTGCAGGTACGGTATCTGTTGCTGTGGTTCTTAACGCAGAAAAGTCATTCTATGTGATTGAAGAAGATGGAACGTCGCTTGACAATTCGGCTTTGAGTCTTGTTGATAAGACTGGAGCAAATATCGAATTGGGTGAAAATAATGGTAAGGAATGTTCTGTTGCTGCTAAATTTTACGGAAATGTAAGTTTTAAGGTAGCTGCAAACAAGTCTTATTATGTTCTTTGCACTGGCTCTAAGCTTGGTTTCTATGGTTTGACATTTACCGCTGGTGGCGAAACTGCTATTGCTAACATTTCTGCAGAAAAGGCTAACGTGAATGCTCCCGTTTACAACCTCAACGGTCAGCAGGTGTCTAAGGACTACAAGGGTGTAGTGGTACAGAACGGCAAGAAGTATTACCGTAGATAATTCGGCGCACACACCAACCGCAAAAATATAATAAGTCCCGACTCTCCTCCATGAGAGCCGGGACTTAGTGTATTCAAAATCTACTCGAATGAGGAAGCACGAATGCATATACATGTGGTAAAGGCGGAATGTGATGCAAAGTTTTGGCTATAGCCAATGATAGAACTTGCTGAGAATTTCGGATTTACTTCGATACCATATAATCTTAATACAGGATCTTGCGGATAGAATAACAAAATACCCTCGTTGCACATGCTGGCAGCGAGGGTATTTGGTTATAAAGGGGCACTACTTTACAATCTTGTCTACGGCAGTCTTGCCGTTGCGGTATGTCACCTTGCGTAGGTTGATGCCCCGCTGCGGTGCTGCGAGTCGCTTGCTGTCGAGCGAGAAGTATTCCGTCTTCTTTACTGCAACATTCTTGTCGATGTTGGTGATACCCGTGGTGCTTGCCACAACGCCCTTGATCACCACCTGGTGCATGGCGCACTGCTTGGGATTAGTCTTTTCCTTGCCGTTGAAGTTGTAGACATATACCATCAGACTGCTTGTGCCCGTTGTTGCAGAGGCGGTGAAGTCTTGGCTGAACGCTTTCCACCATCCGCCAGCTTCGTTGTTGCGGTAGGGCTGCTGGTTGGTAGCAATGTCTGTTTCACCCGATGGTGTAACCCATGTGGCATCGAAGTTGCCGCCGTCTGTGCCGCAACGGGTGATGTTGAAACTTACATTCGTAGGCTGAAACCTCATGCCGTCTGTGGTGGTGACGCTAAACTTCACAGCATCATCATCGGTGGCTGCACTGCTGGTTACGAGCGGTTGCAATTTGTTCTGCACAGCACCGTTGTTGCTCGCTGTGCCCGAGATGGTGAGGTTGGAGCCGAGTATGATGCTTGTTGAGGCAATGGCAGAGGCGATATTGTCGGATATGACAGCTGCTTCGTCTGTGCTTCCCGTGTTGAATGCCCATGTAATGGTGCCCTCTTCACCCGTGATGGGGTCTGTCGTATCCGAAGTGTCATCGTTACCACTGTCCTCTACGCGTTCCACGATGCGGCCCGAATAGTATTCGATGCCGTCAGCCTTCACGGTTGTGGGGTAGTATTCATCCACTGTAGTGATGGCATCCTCATTTTCCGATTTCATGATATCCTCAACAAGCGAGTTGGCATAAACCTCCAGGTTGGTGTAATACCCTTTGGTGTCGAGCGTGTAGGTCAGTGCATCACTTGCGTCATTGGGGTTCAAGCCGTTGGCTGTTTCCCAAGCATCAGGCATGCCGTCGTTGTCAGAGTCGAAGTCCTTGTCGCGTGATCCCTTTGGGAAGTTCTTTTCCGTGTATCCGTCCACGTCAGACACCAAGTCGATACGCCCCATCTTCTTGGTCGCCGAACCCTTGTAGGTGGGCTTGCCTGATTTTGCCTCCTTCATATATCGGTCGTCCACATCGTCGCGGAACAGACTGGCACCACAGTAGCTGAGCACCTTGTTGTAGGCAGCCGCAGCCGTATGTGTGGTCACCTCGCCGATAGGAGCAGGCGTGTCGAGTTTAATCTTCACGCACGACACACCATCGATGGTCACGTGGTCTGCATCATAGAAGTTGTTGGGGTCTTCCGTATAGTTCTCGCCGTTGAGTGTATGCGTGCCGTTGTCATATTTTACGCCCGACCAGTCGCGGTTGTTCACAACGGTTCCCGATGAGGTGGCTATGGTGTTGCCCGAAATGTAATAGCGGCTGGTCATGCCGTAGTATTCCGGATGGTCGGAGTCTGAGTTTTCCGCTGATGAAACGGTCACTTGGCTGATGACAGAAGCACTTGTCTCCGGACCGGCTTTGTAGTAGTTGTTGACGATGTTGATCTGTCCGCCACCGGGACCACCGTAACAAGAACCGCTTCCGTAGTTGTTCATCACGCAGTTGCGGAAGTCCACGTTTTCCGCTTGGGTGGGGTTCTGCCATTGGTAGGTGGCGTAGTCATAGTTGGCGGTATAGCCCGTCCAACCATAGCGTGCACCGTTGAAACGTGGTGAGCGGTTTTGTACATGGGCAATCATGTTGTGGTGGAAACTGGCGAGCTTGCCGCCCCAAATGCCACCGTAGCCGTGAGCACCCTTGCCGTGTCCGGCATTGCAGAGGCTCTCTGCGATGGTGCACCATTGCATGGTGAAGTTGTTGTTGTCATAGAACGAAGCCACCTCGTCGATGCTCCAACTGAGTGAGCAATGGTCGAAGATGATGCCTGTGCGGTGTCTTTGTGTAGAAGCATCGGCACCGTCGTTCACATCTTTCTCCTGTCCTCGGCGGAAACGGATGAAGCGTATGATGTTGTTCCCTCCAGGATTGACGGTGTAGTAGCGCAGGGTGACGCCGGGGTAGGGAGCTGTCTGTCCGAGGATGGTCGTGTTGTCTCCGATGTTGATATTGGATGCCAGGGGAATGACACCTGCCACATCGAATACGATGATCTTTTTGTCTGAACCGCTGACTGCAGCCCGGAAGGAACCTGTGCCCTTGTCGTTGAGGTTGGTCACGTGGATTACTTTGCCGCCACGGCCGCCAGTGACATAGCGTCCGTGTCCTTCAGCACCTGGAAATGCAGGAGCTTGTGCCAGGGCTGCCGCTGAGGTAGCCATGAGCAAAATGGTGGATAAAGATTTTTTCATGCTATATTCTCTCTTGTTTGATGATTGATTGGATAGAGGTGAGTTAGGAAGAAAAGCTGAAATCAAAGTCCAATGAAATAAGCCGCCATTGGACTTTGATTTCTGCTTATATATATAATAAGGTGTGTGTATTACTTCACGTTGATGGTGGAACTGGTGTTGTAGCCCATGCGTTCCATTTCGAGCGATGCCCAGATGAACGGACCTACGCCCTTGGCGTCGTTGTCACGCACCGGCTCACTCATATAGTAGGCAAACGAACCGTCGCGTTTCGGGTTTTTGGCAGGACCGAGACCCGATACCGAGCAGCAGCTGGTCAGCGAGATGGTCTTGTCGGCATTCACGCGGATGAAGTTCTTCAAGATGCCGTTGTAAGCCTTGAGGGCTGCCGCCTTGAAGTTCTTGTTGCCGTCGAGATAGCCGAGGCGGTTGCCTTTGAGCAGGCAGTAGGCGAACATCGATGATGCGGTGGCCTCCAAGTAGTTCTTCGGATCCTTCACGTCGAGCACGTCATACCACACGCCGCTCTTCTTGTCCTGATAGTTCACTACGGAGGTCATTGCCTGGTTGAACATCTTGATGAGTTCGGGACGTTGTGGGTGGTCTTGCGGCAGCACGTCGAGCACTTCGATCATTGCCATGGTGAACCATCCGAGTGCACGTGCCCATGTGTGCTGGCTCAGACCGGTCTCCTTGTCAGCCCAGAACATGGAGTGTGTCTCGTCCCAGGCATGCTTCCAAAGGTCGGTCTTGGCATCGTATGTGCGGTTGAATGTGCGGGTGATCTGCATCAGCGCATCGTCATAAATCTTGCTGGGCTTCTTGGCGAGCGTAGGGGCAGCCATGGTGTAGTAGGGCAGACCCATGAAGATGCCGTCGAGCCATACTTGGTTGGCATAGATGGCCTTGTGCCACCACACGCCTTCCTTGGTGCGTGGCTGCTTGAGGAGCTGCTTGTACATGGTTTTCAGTGCTGCCAACTCACCCTCTTGCGGGTCGAGCTGGTACATGCGGTAGATGAAGCGTGCCGTGCGGATGTTGTCGAGGTTGAAGTCTTCATACTTGTAGCCGGTCACGTTGCCCTTGCTGTCGATCATCTTGGCGGGGTAGGTCTTGCAGTAGTCGAGGATGGAGTTGTCTTTATAGGCAAGATAGGTGTCGAGGAACGACTCCAGTTCGATGCCCATCACATAGCTCCATTTCGGTTTCTTCGAGAAGTCGAGCAGGTAAGACTCGGGCACGCGCTGCATTTCCGATTTGGCAAGCCATTCGCTGTAGTGCTCATAAGGCATCTTGTCGAGGGTCAGGTTGCCGTTGATCATCAGATTGTCGAAGTGCAGATCGTGGCTCTTGCCAGTGCGGCGCACGTGTTCGTCCTGCACACCGTTGAACGTACAGTTCTTTACGTTGATGTTATAGATGTTGTCTACATCGTCGAGACCGTTGAGCAGAATGCCATAGCGACTCTTCTGACAAGTCACGTTCTCCATATATACGTTGCGTACGGTCGGGTTGAATCCGCGCTTGGCAGCTTCCTTAGGCTCGTAGCCGAGGTTGATGCGGAGCACTGCCTCGCGGCATTGTCCCACCTTCACGTTGCGCATATAGATGTTCTCGGTCAGACCGCCACGGCAAGTGTTGGTCTTGATGCGGAGCACACGGTCGAGGTTGGGTGAGTCCATTTCGCAGTTCTCCACGAACACGTTGTTCACGCCGCCTGATATTTCAGAACCGACAACCACGCCACCGTGTCCATCTTCCATCGTACAGCCGCGCACGATGATGTTGCGGCTTGGGATGTTCCATTTGCGTCCGTCCTCATTGCGTCCGCTCTTGATGGCGATACAGTCGTCACCCGTATGGAAAACGCAGTTCTCGATGAGCACGTTCTCGCACGACTCAGGGTCGCAACCGTCACCGTTAGGACCTTCATTCCATATCTTCACGCCACGCACGGTGATGTTCTTGGAAAGCAGGGGATGGATCACCCAGAATGGAGAGTTGAGCATGGAAACATTCTCGATGAGGATGTTCTCGCACTGGTAGAAGTTCACGAGCTGTGGACGCAGACCCTTGCCTTTACCCATCACGCGCTTCTCGATAGCCACACCGTCTTGTGCCATCTGGAAGATTTCAGGGCGACCGATCTTCTGCGACTCTGGTGTGCCTTCTGCTGTCCAGCCGAAGCGTGGTGCACCACACATAGGCCACCAAGTCTCTTTGTTGCCGCCACCGTCGATGGTACCCTCGCCTGTGATGGCGATGTTCTTCGCCTGATAAGCATAGATACAAGGTGAATAGTTGATGCAGTCGAGACCCTCCCAACGTGTCCGCACGTTAGGGTAGAGGTTGGTGTCGAACACGAATTGCAGGCGGGCGTCTTTCTGCAATTCCAGGTTCACGTTGTCTTTCAGCGTGATGGCTCCCGTGTTCCAAGTGCCTGCAGGAATCACCACCTTGCCGCCGCCAGCCTTCGAACAAGTCGTGATGGCCTTGTTGATAGCCGTCTGGTTCTTGGCAGCAGTTGCCTTGGTAGAAGCACCATACTTCGTGATGAGGAAGGTGCGGTTCGCAAACTTCGGTTGCTGGATGTTCTGCTCGATCTTGGGATACTCGGTGTCCCAGGCAGAAGCCATCATAGACAATGGCATCAAGAGTGCCATCAGTACGAGTTGGATTAGTTTCATTGTCTGTTATAGGTTGATTATAAAATTCTTTTGTGTACGTATTGGACCCGGCTAAATGTGTGGGGAAGAAACGTGAACCGTTTATAGTCACGCTTGACCCCATACTATGCAAAGTTACGCATTTAACTGCTAAATTGCAATTTACGGGCAAAGTATTATTGTTTTTTAGGTTTTCGTCGCATAGACGGTGCGGTGGAATGTTAAAAACGAAAGTTTTTTATCCGAATATTTGCATTTATCAGTGAAAGACTCTATATTTGCGACAGGTTTTTTGATTTCGCATTTATCGAAATCTTCTTCTTGAGGTTGGTAGCATCCTGCACCAACCTCTTTTGATGTCTGCACATTTCTGCCGGAAAATTTGCGGGGATGGTATAAAACGACTATCTTTGCAGTTGACTAAACTTTAAAATATCTGCCTATCGCACATTTTTACTTAGAAAACAAGTAAATAGAAAGAATGGAAAAATTCGTAGGAATGACCGACGAAGAGTTGGCATTAGCGTATATGCACGGGGACAATTCCGCATTTGATGAGTTGCTCTCGCGTAATCAAGATGCCCTTTTCTCGTACATATTGTTTGTGGTTCACGACCGGGAAGTGGCAGACGACATCTTTCAGGAGACGTTTGTCAAGGTGATCGTCAGACTTCAGGAGGGCAGATACGTAGACTCCGGAAAATTCTCTGGCTGGATCATGCGCATTGCCCACAATGCCATTATGGACTGGTATCGCGAGCAGAGCAGTAGCCGTATCGTAGAGGCTACGCCCGACAACGACCTCTCTTTGCTTAAGGCACGCCATCTGAATGCCTATAACCGTGAGCATCAGTATGTGCGTGAGCAAGTGCTTTCAGACGTGAAACGGCTGATGGAGAACCTGCCTGCCACGCAGCGCGAGGTGGTCTACATGCGCTTTTACCAGAATTTGTCGTTCAAGGAAATTGCCGAAGCCACAGGGGTGAGCATCAATACTTCGTTGGGTCGCATGCGCTATGCCGTGCTCAATTTGCGCCGCATGGCGCGGGAACATGATGTTATCCTTCAGCTCGACTGATGTGCTGCCGCAGAAGGTGTGCGGTTCTTTATTTCAATTCCTTCAGTGCATGGATGGTAGACAGCGGGTCGGTTGACTTGAAGATATAACTGCCGCTGACCAATACGTTGGCGCCGGCTTTCACCACACGTGGGGCTGTTGCTGCCTGTATGCCTCCGTCCACTTCGATGAGTGCATGGCTGCCGCTTTGCGTGATCATCTCTTTCAGCCGTGCCACCTTGCGGATGGTGTTCTCGATAAACTTCTGTCCGCCAAAACCGGGGTTCACGCTCATCAACAGCACCATGTCTACATCTCGGATGATGTCTTCGAGCACGCAGACGGGAGTCGACGGGTTAAGCGTCACGCCCGCTTTCATCCCCTCGGCATGTATTTCTTCTACGGTCCGGTGCAGATGCGTGCAAGCTTCATAGTGCACGTTCATCATCATCGCACCGAGCTTGGCGGTCTGCTTGATGTAGCGCTCGGGGTGTTCGATCATGTAGTGCACGTCGAGAGGTTTTTCGCAAATCTTGCTCACAGCCTCCATTACAGGAAAACCGAATGATATGTTGGGCACAAAATTGCCGTCCATCACATCGAGATGGAGCCAGTCTGCCTCGCTTCGGTTGATCATGTCGATGTCCTGCTGCAAGTTGGCAAAGTCGGCGGCAAGCAGGGAGGGAGATACTAAAGTCTTCATTTACTATGGTCAGTTGAGGCAGAAGGATTCTCTCCTGCCGTTGATGTTGATGACACGATACGTGTAGGCGATCTGTCGGATGATTGCCAAAGTCTTTTCTGAAGGCTTTATTTCTTCGGGTGTAAATATATTCATAGGCTGATTATTCTGTTGTCCTATTGTTATAACGAGGCATCTGGTGCTTTATTACATCAATGGAATTATTTTTTTCAGTACTATATATAAAGAATAAGGTGTGTATCCATACGTGCGGAAGGAATTATGCGGGCAATATTGACAAAAAGACAAAAAAGTGGCAGAAAAATTTGCAGACTAAAATATATTTACTACTTTTGCAACCGAATAAACAAATAAAGCGAATGAAACAATTAGTATCAAATGCATGGTGGTGGCGTAACTCAAGATTTAGAAAGTCGTGAGTCGCATTGCCGTATGGATACTATCCAAGATATTAAAAGGCCTGCCGTTCTTACGACAGGCCTTTTTCCTTTTATTTCGCACATGTAGAAAATAACAACTCAAAATAATGACACTATGGAGATGAAGACTATTTTGCAGAGAATGTTGAACCACGAGGAACTGACCCGTGAGGAAACTCGTGACATCTTGTTGGGTATTACCCAGAACGCCTTTCCGCAGGAGCAGATTACGGCGCTGATTGCCATGCTTCAGATGAGAGGCGTGACGGTAGACGAACTGCTCGGATTCCGCGACGGCATCTTGGAGACAGGCGTACCAGCCCGTCTTAATGCAGACCGCTATATCGATGTGGTCGGCACGGGCGGCGACGAGAAGAATACGTTTAACATTTCCACCTGTGCATGCTTCGTGATAGCCGGTGCCGGCTATAAGGTGGCAAAGCACGGAAACTATGCTGCCACCTCCACCAGCGGCGCCAGCAATGTGATCGAACAGCATGGCGTGAAGTTCACCAACGACTTGGATCGTCTGAACCGTTCTATCAATGAGTGTGGCATCGTTTATCTCCACGCCCCCCTCTTTGCCAAGGCAATGAAATATGTAGCGCCCATCCGCAAGGCTCTTCAGTTCCCCACGCTGTTCAACCTGCTGGGTCCGTTGGTCAACCCTTCGCAGCCTCAATGCCAGTTGTTGGGCGTAGCCAACCTCGACCAGATGCGCCTTTACGGCAATGTTTACCAAAAGTTGGGCGTAGACTATGGCATCGTGAATAGCATAGACGGCTATGACGAGATCTCTCTGACGGGTGACTTCAAGGTGACCACCAACCTCTACGAACGCATCTATAAGCCATCGGATTTCGGTTTCCCTGTGTCAGACGCTACACATCTTCAAGGCGGAAATACCAAGGAAGAGGCGAGCGAGATTTTCGACAGTGTGCTTGAAAACCGTGCGCTGGAAGACCAGAAGAATGTGGTTATCGCCAATGCAGCCCTCGGCATACAGGTTATCGACGGGAAGAAAACCATGGAAGAATGTCTGGCCATGGCGCGCGAGAGCATCGAGAGCGGCAAGGCACTCCAGGTGTTGAAGAAGTTTGTGGCATTGAACGCTTAACCACTCAAGCGACAAGGATATGGATATACTCGAAGAAATCACAGCCTATAAGCGCATCGAGGTGGAACGGATGAAGGAGCAAGTGCCGCCACGTGATATATATAATAAGGTGGAACGGATGCTTGACACGCCTGTGGCTTCCATGCGTAGCGCCCTGCAAGATGCCGACACGGGCATCATTGCCGAGTTTAAGCGCAAATCACCCTCCAAGGGTTGGATCAAAGAAAGTGGTCGTGCCGATGTCATCCCGGCATCTTACCAACAGAACGGAGCTGCAGCACTGAGCATTCTCACCGACGAACATTATTTCGGAGGAAAGGACGAGTTTGTCTCTATGGCACGCCAATCGGGTGTGACCATCCCCGTGCTCTACAAGAATTTTGTCATCGACGAATACCAACTCTTTCAGGCACGTGCCTGTGGAGCATCTGCAGCGTTGCTGATTGCTGCCGACCTGAAATTGTCAGAGTGCCGCACACTGCTCCATACTGCCCACGAGCTGGGATTGGAGGTGTTGCTTGAGATGCACTCGGAAGCAGAACTCGACTATGCCGAACTCGAACCGGATATGTATGGTATCAACAACCGCAACCTCGGCACCTTTGTCACAGATGTGCAGAACTCCTTCCGCATGGCAACCCGATTGCCGAAAGACGGCTGCAAGGTGAGCGAGAGCGGCATCAGCAATCCCGAAATTGTGCGTCAGCTGAAGCTCGCCGGCTATAGCGGATTCCTAATCGGTGAGAACTTTATGAAGACAGACCAGCCCGGCGAATCACTCAAACAATTCCTGCAGCAATGTTGATCAAGGTATGTGGCATGCGTGATGCCGACAATATTCACGCCGTGGAGCGTTTGGACGTAGACCTGATAGGCATGATCTTCGCCCCCAAGAGTCCCCGTTATGTGGCGATGCAGTCTTCGCACGCCGGCATCCTTCCCGACCATGCATCGGAAGCACTCCTTGCCGACAGACATTCTCCAAGTCGTGTGGGTGTCTTCGTCGACGACATGCCGCAGAACATCGTTACCCGTGTCTACAACTTCTCGCTCGACTATGTGCAGTTGCACGGTCACGAGAGCCGCACGATGATTGACAACCTGCGTGCCACGCTCGACCCGGACATCCGTCCCGGCGTGAAGATCATCAAGGCCATCAGCGTGGCGGAGGCAGACGACTTGCGTGCCACGGAAGCCTATCAAGGTGCGGTAGACCTGTTCCTGTTCGACACCAAGTGTGCTACGGCAGGCGGTAGTGGACGGCAATTCGACTGGTCGTTGCTCGATCAGTATCACGGACAGACTCCTTTCCTGTTGAGCGGCGGTATAGGTCCCGACGATGCAGCGGCAGTGCGGGCGTTCAGTCATCCGCAGTGTGTGGGCATCGATGTCAATTCACGGTTTGAAACCGAACCGGGCATGAAGGATGTAGACCGGTTGCGCACATTCATTGAGGCTGTCAGAGCTTAAACATAAGAACAAAAAACATATTCGATATGAACAAGATAAACCAACTGTTTGCAGACAGCAAACGCGACAACCATAAGTTGTTATCTCTTTATTTCTGTGCCGGCTGCCCCACATTTGAGGGCACGGCAGACGTGATACTTGCCATGCAGCGCAAGGGGATTGCCATGATTGAGGTGGGCATGCCTTTCAGCGATCCGCTCGCCGACGGACCTGTGATACAGAGTGCCGGCACTGTGGCTCTGAAGAACGGCATGTCGCTCGACAAACTCTTCACCCAACTCGCCGCCATCAAGGACGAGGTGCACATCCCGCTCATCATCATGGGCTATCTGAACGTGATCATGCACTATGGCTTCGAACGCTTTTTCGAGCGCTGTGTGGAGTGTGGCGTATCCGGTACGATCATTCCCGACCTGCCGTTCAAAGACTATCTGGACGACGTGAAACCCTTGGCAGACAAGTATGACATACGCGTGGTGATGATGATCACACCCGAGACAAGCGAGGAGCGCATCCGTTTCATCGACGAACATACAGACGGCTTCATCTATATGGTCAGTTCGGCAAGCACCACGGGTGCCCAGCAGAGCTTCGACGAGCAGAAGCAGAACTATTTCCGCCGCATCAATGCGATGAACCTGCGCAATCCTCGCATGATCGGATTCGGCATCAGCAACAAGCAGACGCTGGAGAGCGCACAGGACAATGCGGCAGGAGCCATCATCGGCAGCAAGTTTGTCACCCTGCTCGACGAATATAAAGACCCCGACAAGGCGTTGGACGCTCTTTATGACGCTCTTTCCAAATAATAAACGGACAAAACAAACACGACAAATCATGGGAAAATATAATGTAGACCAAAACGGTTTCTTCGGAAAGTTTGGCGGCGCTTATGTGCCGGAGATATTATACAAGTGTGTACACGACTTGCAGGACAATTATGAGGCGATCATCGAAAGCGATGAATTCAAAAAGGAATACCGCCAACTGCTTCGCGACTATGTGGGCAGGCCTTCGCCGCTCTACTATGCCAAGCGCATGAGCGAGAAGTATGGTTGCCATCTCTATCTGAAGCGTGAGGACCTGAACCATACGGGTGCGCACAAGATCAACAACACCATCGGTCAGATCTTGATGGCGAAGAAGATGGGCAAGACCCGCATCATCGCCGAGACAGGTGCCGGTCAGCATGGTGTGGCTACCGCTACCGTGTGTGCACTGATGGACATGAAGTGCGAGATCTTCATGGGAAAGACCGACGTGGAACGCCAGCATACCAATGTGGAACGCATGAAGATGCTCGGCGCAGAGGTGCATCCCGTCACCACGGGCAACATGACCCTGAGCGATGCCTGCTCCGAGGCGATACGCGACTGGTGCCGTCATCCGCAAGACACCTTCTATATTGTGGGCAGCACGATGGGACCTCATCCTTATCCCGACATTGTGGCAAAGATGCAGAGCGTCATCTCGGAGGAAATCAAATGGCAACTGCAGGAAAAGATCGGCCGCGACTATCCCGACTGTCTCATTGCCTGCGTGGGTGGAGGCAGTAATGCCGCAGGAACGATCTATCACTATATGGACGACGACCGCGTGAAGATTGTGCTGGCTGAGGCTGGCGGTCATGGCATCGACACCGACTATACGGCAGCCACCATCCATTGTGGCACCGAAGGCATCATCCATGGTGCCCGCACGCTGGTGATGCAGGACGAGGATGGTCAGATCAAGGAAGCGTTCACCATCTCTGCCGGTCTTGACTATCCTGGCATTGGTCCGATGCACGCCAATATGGCTGAGGCTGGACGCACCCGAGTGCTTGCCGTCAACGACGACGAGGCCATCTATGCCGGCTACGAACTCACCCGCATGGAAGGCATCATCCCTGCCATCGAGAGTGCCCATGCCGTGGCAGCACTGAAGAAAGTGAAGTTCAATCCCGACGATGTGGTGGTGCTTACCGTGAGCGGACGTGGCGACAAGGATGTGGAAACCTATCTGAAGAACAAACAAATGGCAAAGGAATATGGCAACTTCTAAACAAT
>CAVJZZ010000065.1:0-15348 GCA_963654295.1 Lachnospiraceae bacterium
ACAAGCTGTCGGGGGGGGGTGAAATTTCTGAAACAGAGATATTTGGCATCATTTAAAGTCTCCAAAGACAAGAAATTCATGATTGGCTATAGCATAACGACAAGCACAAGGGCTGCGGCGAGGGCGCCGCGCCTCCTACGACAAGCACTAAAATGTCCTACACCAAGCGCAGTATAGGAGTCGACGCGCCCTCGCGTCGACCTTGACGCATATGAAGCACAGAAGTATCACATACGAAGTACAAATGTAGTAGTCGACGCGCCCCCGCGTCGACCCAAAGGCAGATGAATGGCATGACAAGCATTTCATTACAAGCATTTCGAACAAGCATAGGGGATGCGGCGGGGACGCCGCACCTACTACAGGCAAGCATTGATATAGCAAACATTGCCAACACATCCACACGACGATATTCTTACATCATCATAGCCTGCTGCTGACACGAACAAGATGAGTCGCCAGTAAAATTCCACCATACAACCCTAAAATACAAATCCCTCTATAAGGGCGAGTTATATTTAAGTCTAAAAATTTGGTGATTACTGAGAAATATGTATATTTGCAGCCATAAACAAAGAACTTAAGGAACAGGAGGACTCAACATATGATTATCAATGTAGCCAACCCGATATACGACTCGGTGTTCAAATTCCTCATGGAAGACGAGCGCATCGCCAAGACCATCCTCTCAGCCTTGCTCAAGGAGGAGGTGCTGAGCGTGGAAATCCGTCGCCATGAGCACACGAACACCACACGAGACACGCTCTCGATGTTTCGCATAGACTTTGCCGCCAAGGTGAAGGATGAGGACGGCAAAGAGAAACTCATCTTGATAGAGTTGCAAAAGACATGGTTGGAGACAGAGACCCTTCGTTTCCGCCAATACTTGGGTGCCCAGTATCTCACCCCCGAAAACATTGAGAAGGAGGGAGAACGTGAGGGATACGCCGCTCCTATGGTTGCGATTTATCTTCTAGGCCACCGGGTGGGCAATGTAAACAAACCCGTTGTTTACGTCAAGCACAACGCCTACGACTACGAGGGCGAAGTGGTGAAAGAGGCGATGGAAGACCCGTTCATCGGCAGTTTGACACATGACAGTATCATTGTGCAGATACCGTTACTGCATGGTCAGATCAACAATCATCTCGACAAAGTGCTGAGTGTCTTTGACCAGAGTTATCGTGACAAAACAAATCGCCAAGTCATCCTTTTAGACGAAACCAAGTATGAAGGTGATGACGACATGATGTACTTGCTCCGCCGCCTCACCGCCGCCACTGCCAATGCCGAGTTGAGAATGGACATGAATGTGGAAGACGAATACTTCTCCGCCATCGAGCACAGGGATACAGAGCTGATGGTAAAGACGCAGAAGATAGAGGAAATGGGGAAAAAACTCACTGAGAAGGACAACCTGCTCAATTCCATGGCACAAGCCATGCTGGACAATGGGATGTCTATAGAAGTCATTGCGCAAGCCATGGGGAAAGATGCGACGGAAATCAAGAACTTGTTACACCTTGCATGAACCACACATACTAATACCAAACAAGCATAGTAGTCGACGCGTCCTCGCGTTGACCCAAAGGCAGATGAATGGCGTGACAAGCATATCATTACAAGCTATTCGAACAAACATAGGGGATGCGGCGGGGACGCCGCACCTACTACGACAAGCGCAGTGTAGGAGGCGACGCGCCCCGCGTCGCCCTTATCGCAAAAAGACAATAAAAATAAGGATTACTTCACTTCCCAAATGTCGTTGGTCTCCAGCATCTCGGCGAAGGTATGATAATCCTTCTGTGCCTTCACCTCTTCAATCTGGCGGTGCACAGCCTCATCATAAGTGGGGGCTTCCACGTCGCGTATCACACCGAGAGCCACCGGGAACCCGTGCTCATTGTCCATCATCGCCAACTTCAACTGCAGGGTATTGTCCTCACAATGGGCATCGTGAATGAGGATATCATCCATCGTGATGCCACCCTCGCCTATCTTCACCACCTTAAGACCAAAACCTTCCTGCACCAGTCCAAACTCGTGGTGCTCTCCGAAGACGAGCGGTTGACCGTGCTCCACATAGATGGCATGACAGGCTCTGCCTGCCTTGGTATATATCGGCTCGTAGGCACCATTGTTGAAGATCATGCAGTTCTGAAGAATCTCGCACACCGATGCACCCTTGTGGTGATAGGCTGCCTTGAGGATCTCCACGGTATGGTCACCATCGTTTGCCACGGCACGTGCAAAGAAATGACCGCGTGCGCCGAAGCAAAGTTCTGCCGGACGGAACGGGTCTTCCACGGTGCCATAGGGCGACGACTTGCTCACGAAGCCACGTGGACTGGTGGGTGAATATTGTCCCTTGGTGAGACCATAGATGCGGTTGTTGAGCAAGATCATATTAAGGTCTATATTGCGGCGCATGGCATGGATGAAATGGTTTCCGCCAATGGCGAGTCCGTCACCATCACCGCTCACCTGCCACACCGTAAGTCGTGGATTGACCACCTTGAGTCCCGTGGCGATGGCAGCCGAACGGCCGTGGATGGTCTGCATGGCATAGGTGCTGACATAGTAAGGCAAGCGGCTGGAGCACCCGATGCCAGAGATGACTGCCGTCTCGTAGGGCGGCACGCCCAGTTCTGCCATGGCTTTCTGCAGCGAAGCGAGAAAGAAATGATCGCCACAACCGGGACACCAGCGAGGCTGTCCCTTCTTGAAATCCTGTGCTGTATAGTCCATATCGCTTATTCCTCCATGATTTTAATGAATGCCTGCTTGAGGTCTGCCACCACAAAGGGCTGCCCTTTCACCTCGTCATACTGGTAGGGCACGAAACCGTCTATCTTCTGCCGGAGATACTGGGCGAACTGCCCAAGGCTCTGTTCTGCCACCACCACTTTTCTGAACCGTCGCAACACCTCTGCCGTATTCTTCGGCAAGGGATTGATAAACTCGAACTGTGCCAATGCCACCTTGCGGCCCTCGCTGCACAACTCCTGCATGGCAGTATAAAGATGACCGTAGGTGCTGCCGAATCCCACGATAAGTAGGTCGGCATCTGCATCGCCCACTACCTCGAGGTCGGGCACTGGAATGAGGTCTATCTTCTTGGCACGCAGGTGATCCATCAGGTTATGGTTGGTCGGCTCGGTAGAGATGGCACCCGTTTCTCCGTCTTTCTCCAGTCCGCCAAGGATGTGTTCATAGCCCTCATTTCCCGGTATTGCCCAATAGCGCACACAAGTGTCTGGGTCGCGATGATAGGGCGAATAGCAGTATTTCTGTGACGGGGGAGCATAGTGGGGATGTATCTCTAGCATCGTCTGGAGGTCGGGCAGTTTCCATGCCGATGAACCGTTGGCGATGAAAGCGTCTGTAAGTAGCACTACTGGGGTGAGATGCTCCAATGCCATCTTGGCGGCACGATAGGCTGCATCGAAACAGTCTGTCGGACTGAGGGCTGCCAACACAGGAATGGGACTCTCGCCGTTACGACCATAGAGCACCTGCAGCAAATCGGTCTGCTCGCTCTTCGTGGGCATGCCCGTAGAGGGACCACCGCGCTGCACATCGATAACCACTAAAGGCAACTCATCGATGATGGCGAGATTGATAGCCTCCGACTTCAAGCAGATGCCCGGTCCTGAGGTCGATGTGGCAGCCAACGCTCCGCCAAAGGCTGCACCAATGGCACTGGCACAAGCGGCAATCTCGTCTTCTGCCTGCACCGTGATCACACCCAAACTCTTGTGCTTGGCGAGTTCGTGCAGGATATCGGTGGCAGGCGTGATGGGGTAAGAGCCGAGATAGAGTTGCAAGCCGGCACGCTCAGCGGCAGCAATGAGTCCATAGGCAGTCGCCTTGTTGCCGGTGATGTCCATATAGCGTCCCTTATCCTTGTAGCGTGACTCTACCCGATAAGTGGAAGGCACCGACTGCTGGGTGTTCTGTCCGTAGTCATATCCGGCACGCACCACCCGCATATTACTCTCTGCCAAGGCAGGCTTTGCCGAGAACTTCTCCCGAAGGAGGTCGTCGACCAACTTCAAGTTGCGGTTGAATAGCCAACAGACCAGTCCGAGGGCAAACATGTTGCGGCATTTCAGCACCGCTTTGTTGTCCAGACCACTGTCTGCCAGACATGCCTTGACCATGCGGGTGATGGGGCATGCCACCACCCTATCGGGGTCGATACCCATCTCTGCCAGATAGTCGGAAGAATGAAACATCGCCTTCTCCAGGTCGTCGGGACCAAAACTGTCTATGTCGATGATGATGGTGGCAGTGGGCTTGGCATACTTATACTGTGTCTTGAGGGCTGCCGCATTCATCGCCACAAGCACGTCGCAAAGGTCGCCCGGCGTATACACGCGTCCACTGCCTATGTGCACCTGATAGCCCGACACCCCCGTGAGTGAACCGTGGGGTGCACGGATGTCGGCAGGATAATCGGGAAAGGTAGAAATGCCGTTGCCCACAGTAGCGGAAATGGTCGAGAAGATATTTCCCGCAAGTTGCATGCCGTCGCCCGAATCTCCCGAGAAGCGCACCACAACCTGCTCCAAGTCTTTGATTTCAATGTGTTTATCCATAAGCAAGACTTCCTATTAACATCGCAAAAATAGGAAATAAACACACACGATGCAAGTAGTTTGATACTTTTATTCCGAAATATTATCCTCTGTTGTCTACTTATGAGATTGAAATAAAGAAATCTCTTGGTCAAAGGTAGAGACGATATCGTCCAACAAGGGATGAGATGCAGGAACAATCAAAGAGATATAATTGGCTTCTCCCTCATCCATAACGACTGCAGACTTGATCACATATTTCTTCTTCTGTTCGTATCTCTTGAACCATTTTAGGAACAACCGGTCTCTTTGTGCTTGCTGCTCATTGGCAGTGCCACACATATAAAGAAGTATATCGGGATTGGTTCTGAAGAACTCTTCAATAATGACGATTACTGTCTGTTCGATCTTTCTGTCATTGGGCGACTTCTTCCCACTTCTGTTCGTGATTCGGAACCAATAAGCCGTAAGCCCCAACATGGCATCACACTCAAACGATACGGAATACAAGATATCATTAACTGTTTTGAACAAGATTTCCTGGTTTCCATACCATACCGCATACGGACTAAACAAATTAATGCGGCTTAAATCCAACACATTCATATTCAAGCGAAATCATAAGCATGGGATTCCTTTGCAAGATGCATCTGTTCCTGCATACCATCCAATTCCTTGTTCATCCTTTCCTCCCATTCTTTCTTGCGCTTCTTTTCCCTGCGCATGGCTTCCAGAAAGGTCTCTCTCGTAAACAATACTTTATTTGCCATAATCCAATGATATTATTTCTGCAAAAATAGGAAATAAACACACACGATGCAAGCGATGCGGCACTTTATTTCATTTATTTCTTAGGGAGATTTGTCGCAGAGAGAAAATAATCGTAACTTAGCGGAAGAAAAACAAGAATCATGAAGACATACGATTATCTCATTGTCGGTGCCGGACTCTATGGTGCCACCTTCGCCCACCTCGCCCACAAACAGGGAAAGAAGTGCCTGGTCATTGACAAGCGTCCGCATCTGGGCGGCAACCTCTACTGCGAACAGATTGAAGGCATCAACGTACACAAATATGGTGCGCACATCTTCCACACCTCCAACAAACGGGTATGGGATTTCGTGAACTCCATCGTGGAGTTCAACCGCTACACCAATTCGCCCGTGGCGAACTATAAGGGAAAGCTCTACAACCTGCCCTTCAACATGAACACCTTCTATC
This sequence comes from Lachnospiraceae bacterium, assembly GCA_963654295.1. Lineage (GTDB taxonomy): Bacteria > Bacteroidota > Bacteroidia > Bacteroidales > Bacteroidaceae > Prevotella. The sequence goes on from CAVJZZ010000065.1 coordinate 5,802, forward strand.
AGATGTGGGGTGTAACCACTCCCAAAGAAGCACAGGCGAAAATAGAGGAACAGAAGGCGGAAGCCGTGGCACAGATGAAGGCAGACGGCGTGGAAGAACCGCGCAACCTGGAAGAACAAGCACAGATTCTGATTGGCAAGGACATCTACGAGCGTCTCATCAAGGGCTATACTGAGAAACAATGGGGAAGGAAATGCACCGAACTGCCTCCTTTCATCATCAGACGACTGCCCGTCCGCCTGGTCTTCGACAATAACTATTTCAACGACAAATACCAAGGTATCCCCATCGGCGGATACAACAAGTTGATCGACGGACTGTTGGACGGCGTTGATACCAAAGTAAATACCGATTTCTTCGAGGACAGAACCTATTGGGAGAGAGTGGCAGACAAGATGGTCTTCACCGGCAAGATTGACGAGTTCTATGGATACCGGTTCGGCAAACTCAACTACCGCACCGTGAGTTTCGAGACGGAAACCATCGACAACCCCAACTACCAAGGTAATGCCGTGGTCAACTACACGGAGAAGGAGGTTCCCTACACTCGCGTGATAGAGCACAAGCATTTCGAGATGTTCGGAAACGAGGTCTACGACATCCCCAAGACCGTCATCTCGCGCGAATACTCCACCGAGTGGAAAGACGGGATGGAACCTTACTACCCCGTCAACGACCAGCACAACTCTGCACTTGCCGACAAGTATAGGGCTTTGGCTGCCCAGGAGACCAATGTCATCTTCGGAGGAAGATTGGCAGAATATAAATACTACGACATGGCACCGGTCATCGAAAAGGTGTTCAACAGCTTCCCTGAGTAAAACGCCTTATGAACTTACAACGACTAAGATACAAATTGCACAGTGGCAAGAACAACAAGCTCTGCTACTACATCCGGCAATACACGTTGCTGTCCATTCCCCGGTTTCTCAGGGGGGCGTGGCGAAAGACGTTGCTCAACAATGCCAAACGCAGGAGCGACTATCAGGCGATTCTTGAACGGGTGGACTATTATAACAAACTCGACCCGCAAAGTTTCCACCTCAACAGGGAGGCATGGAAGAGCAAGGCCATCGCCTTGAATGACCAGCCCATGACTGGACAAAAGGTGTACTATCTCGACACGATGGTCTATGCCCGATGCTTTGACGAGCATCGGCTCTGGCATTTGCTGCCGGGAGATGTCACCCATGTCGAGGACGTGCCGTCTGTCACCAAGAGCCGTCCTATCGGCAAAGGCAACGAATGTTCCGTTTTGATGAAGATGGACAAGGTGCGCCACTTCATCTTCGTGAACGACAAGACGCCCTTTGCACAAAAGAAAGACATGGCCATCTTCCGGGGGAAGATTGGTGGAAAGGATATCCGCCTTGACTTCGTGAGCCGCTTTTTCGATAATCCCCGTTTCGACATCGGCACCATAGACTTGGTGAAGCCGGAATGGAAATGCGAGAAGATGTCTATCTACGACCACCTCAAATACAAATACATCATGGCACTTGAAGGCAACGACGTGGCAAGCAACCTGAAGTGGGTCATGTCATCAAACTCCATTGCCGTAATGCCCAAGCCAACGTACGAGACATGGTTCATGGAGGGCAAACTCATTCCAGACTATCATTATATAGAGGTGAAGCCTGACTTCTCCAACTTGGAAGAGAAGATGGACTACTACACCCGCCACCCCGAAGAAGCGGAGTCCATCATACAGCATGCCCACGAATACGTCGCCCAATTCAAGGACAAGAAGCGTGAAGACATCATCTCACTCATGGTTCTTGACAAATATTTTGCTGCCACCAAGTAGTCGACGCGCCAACCGCAGCACTACTAAAGGAAACGACACATAGTAGTCGACGCGTCCTCGCGTCGACCCAAAGGCATATGAATGGCATGTCAAGCATTTCTGACAAGCACAAGGGCGCGGTGAGGGCGCCACGCCTCCTATGACAAACTATAACCCTGCCACTTCTGCCTTCAGATAGTCACCGCTGCGCAACTTTTCCCCGACACGCCTTGCATTGGACACCAACGACGCATAGGCGTCATCACTTATCTGGTTCAGATGGTCGTACACGCTATGCAGATTGGGAACCACAATCCCCAACTGCTGTTCGCGAACGAGATTGGCCACAGAGGACTTCTCCCAAACGATGATCGGCAATCCACATGCCAGATACAATGAGATCTTGTGCGATGAATTATACCGCAGATAATCGCCGTATACACCCTCGCAAGTGTCAATACTGTCGCCATCCCAAACAAGTCCCCAACCTCCCTGGATGGCACCGGTATTGGCTGGTTTGAACACGCCCTTGTATGACATGTTTACGGCTGCGGAAATGTCAAGGTCGCCCAGGATGCCATAGAGGTTGAACATGATGTCTTGGGAAGAGACGGCTTCAAGTTTTCTGAGAAACTCGCTCTTGGCAAGATTGCCCGCAAAGACCACCTCATTTCTATGTTTCACCACATCTTCCATGTCGTGCATGGTGTCTGCACTATAATAGTCAAAGAGGTTGATGATCTTCATCGGACGGACAACGCCCAGCTTTTGCAACTTCTCCTTCATCGAAAGAGTGTGCACAAGCACCACGGAGCAATTGTTCAACTGATTCACCTCATTGGTTTCAATATGATAGCGGATACTCTGGATGTCGTGGACAAGGAAGACCACCTTTGCCTTTCTCACCAAACATTCCTTGGCGATATATTGCATATATGACAAATGGAAATCCTGGATAAACACCACATCGCCTGGGCGCACGCCCTTCAGGAATTTCTTCGACTGCTTCTTCGCGAAGAAATTAGAGATAAAGGGATAATGATGGTATCTCTTGCTTTTGCCGAGGGAATATTTCCGGTTCACTATATTGCATATCCGATAGCCCAAGCCACGCAATGTGGTCACCACATCCTCGCGTGCCTTGCCCTGTGCGTTGACTTTCTGTAAACTGTTCAGCTTCACCAGGTCATTCACCATATAGTAGCGTTTCTTGCCACTGACCATACCTTTTCCTGCGCTTTTCACTATCTGAAATAATATAGAATATTCTTGTATATCTTCTTATAGAACCATTTGAGTCTCTTGTAGGGTCTGGGCCGGGTAGGAATCATCGTAGGCATGCTTCCGTCGCAGCTGCACTGGCACGCGATGCAGGGATAACTCCAATAATAGTTTATCAAGCCCTCTTGTATCAGTTTATTGTGCAACCGGTCACTCGTACAGTCCGACTTGTACTTGTCTATATAGTCTATCATCACCTCCGCAGCCCGGTTCGTTATGTACAAGCATCCTGTAAAGCGGTCTCTCTGGGCACGATACAGCAGTTGCCCCTTGTGGCGTTGGCTTCTCGGCACCAAAAGCAAGCTGCTGCTCTCATAGTTGACCATGCACGGTTCGCCTTGATGATCTCTCTGCAATTCCTTCAGACTTTCGGAGAACACCTCCGTGAAATTCCTGCTGAGACGGATGTCGTCTTCCAACACCAATGCACCTGGCAGATGATGGTCCAGGATATAGCGCATGGCAAGTATATGCTTATAAGCACAACTGGTGCGCGGGAAAGTGCCATACATGGTGTCACTTGCTTCCGTCTTCAAGAAGTAGCGGTCCAGTATTTCCGTGGTGAGATCTTCCACGTTTCCCTCCTCAATGAAAGCACACGGCATCTTCAATGACTCGACTTGTTTCAAGACATACTGCTTGCGCACTTCATTTCCCCTTACATGGATAATGAGGATCTGCGTTGTACTGATATTCGGTTCCATCTGTGCCTTTAAAATCTTTTCTTGAAAGGATGAAACAACAGATAGACAAGCAACGACTTGTTCAACGACGTGCAGGTGTTTTCCTTGTACCAATCACGGAAATAGTACTTCTTGAAAAACTTGTGGTTGATGCCGTGCTTCTTGCATCCGTTCACCACTCGCTCAATGTTTCCGTAGTCTGCCGGTGAGATGTGGCGGTGCATCCTGATGCTGATCATCAGCATCGTCAACGCCTCATTGATGTAGCGGCACAAATTGCCTTTCATCAGTGGTGACAAAGCCTGATAGTCAAACGTGCCCAGATATTCGAGCATGCAAGCCACCACCTTACTGATATGGTTCAGGTTCGTGCACAACGACTTCATGTTCGTGCTGTTGCCTTCACGCTCAAGAAGGTAGTTATAGAGATAGATGTCATAGATGACCATGGTGCGGGCACGCATCAGTGGCTTCATGCAATACAACATGTCTGTATAGCAGATACCCGTAGGCAAGACCAACTTGATGTCTCTCAAGATCTCAGTCTTGTAGGTCATACTGTGCATGTTGAACTCTACATTCTTGGAATGTTCCGGTATGGAGAACTGGCGGATGTCATACACCTTGCCGTATTCCACATTCTGGATAGGAATGTATTTCTTCTGCAGGACCTTGCGCTTGTCGTATTTCGCTTCCACGCGCAAGGTCACGACCAAGTCTGCCTCACAGTGCAAAAGCTTCTCGACAAAAGCATCCAAGGCTTCTGTCTCAAACCAGTCGTCGGCATCAAGTATACGGAAATAGGTGCCACGGGCGATGGCCATGGCAGCATTGAGGCAAGAGCCGTAATGACCGTTTTCCTTGTCCACGACGACTACGCTCTCTGGACACTGGTCTTTATACTTATGGGCTATCTCCGATGTCTTGTCCTTGCTTCCGTCATTGACGACGATGATTTCTATATCGGACAAATGTCTGGACGCTGTCAAATTCTTCAAATTGCCATCCAGGAACTTCTCCATGTTATAGGATGGTATTACTATTGACAATATACAATTCTTTGTATTCATATTTCTTCCCGTTTATATAAAGACGACAAACTTATTCCGATAAAGTGTTTAGCAGATTCTTTCATCATGTCTTTGTATTCTACATATCAACTTCATGCCTTTGAATTCCTTGCTTGGCATGGTTTTTATTTAAGATTATTTAGCGTTCCGGTAGGCTCACGCCCGACCATTCCATCTTATTCTATTTCCCAAAGAATTTCTTGATCTTCTCCCATGCTGTGGGATGCCAGCTGTGGGCGCAGAGGTGCACGGCGTAGGATGCGGGGGTCACCTCATGCTTGTTGCCGGCGAATATCTCCGAGCGGTAGATCATCACGTCGTCACGCAACTGCTGGTCTTGGTCTTTGTAGATGAAACCATAGGGTTCTGCCACCTGGGCGTAGATCATCGGCGAGACGACATTGGTGAGGAGCGTACCGTCGGGATTGATGAAGTTGTGGTTCTCATACCACTTCAGCACGTCTGCCACAAACTGGTTGCCAGGTTCTGCTCCCATCACGGCTGCCTGTATCTGTATGCCCGACACAAAACCGTCCTTGATGCGGTGCCCTGCCCCATCTATCATCTCCATCGAACCGTCCTTCTCGATCTGCGTGGGATGGTATTCCATCGACGACATGAACTTGTGGTCCAACAGCGGGTCGAGGCGCTTGAGTATCTTCACGTCCGAGTCGAGATAGATGCCGCCCTCATGATAGAGGGCATACATGCGGATATAGTCTGCCGCAAAAGCCCACTTGCGCTGTTCGTAGGCTTCTTTGACGAAGGGCACGCTGCCGATGTCGAAATTGCGGGTGTTCCACACCTTGATTTCATAGTCGGGGAGCATCTTGTGCCACGTGTCCATACATTTCCTTATCTTCCGTGGAAACGGGTCGTCGCTCAACCAGCAGTAATGTATCTTCTTGGGTATCATTGTTGTCTTCTATTTCTTCAGTTTCTGTTTCAGTTCATCCTTCCGCCGCTGTTTTCGTTCCAGCATTTCGAGATAGCCCGATGCCTCGGCATAGGCGTCGGCTTCATCCCATCCGCGCAGACGTGCATAGCGCCGCACGATATATTCATAGAGGTCGCGACGATGGGTGGTGGTCGACAGGTTTCTCAGACTTTGCGTTCTCGGCGGCATCCCCTTGCGGAAATGGGAGCGGTTGATGTCTATCACCGTGAAGTGCACACTCCCATCGGGGCGTTTCTCATAAAGGAAGTTGCCGAAATTCAAGTCACCATGCAGGATGCCATGGCTGTGCATCTCCAGGATAAAGTCGGTCACAGCATCTGCCAACAGTTTGTTGAGCCCGGGCTTCTCCACCAGTTCGTGGAAGACAGGGGGGTGTGAACACTCAAGCGAAACGAAATAGCCCGTGGTGAATAGTCCATGGGTGCGCTCTTCGATGTATGCCACCTCATGAGGGGTGTCGATACCTCGCGAGCGGAACATGCGGGCATAGCGATAGGCACGCGCTGCCTTGGTGGCACGGAAGAAACTGTAGACCACCTGCTGTATCCAATTCACGCGCTTGTAGCGCTTTGCCACCAGCATCTGGGTGCCCACCATGAAACGACGCACCTCGTTGCGCCCCATATGGAGCAGGGTACCACGCTTGCCAGCAAAGCATTGCGGCACAGTGACGACAAAGTCGCTGACGGCGCGATAGTCGTCATTAATATAATAGGTGGTGTTTCCTTTCTTTATCTTTGTCGTATGGTCATTCATGATTGTCACATTGTTTCTCCTGACGGCTCATCGCGCCATCATCCGTTCATACACGCCCAGCACTTGTCGCGCCACACTTGTATTCTCAAACCGTTTCACATATTCCTTGCTGCGCATGATGCGCTGTGCCCTGTCTGCTGCGCCGGGAAGCACTTGCCGCAAGGCTGCTGCCATCCCCTCCACATCACCGGGAGCCACATAGAGGTTGTCGGGTCCGCCGGCTTCTTCCAGACAACTGCCCGTGCATGCCACCACAGGCAGTCCGCTCTGGATGGCTTCGATGATCGGTATTCCGAACCCTTCATACACCGACGGATAGACACAGGCTTCCGCCTGCTGATAGAGGGCGGGAAGGTCTTCCGACGGCACACCATGGAAGATATGTACTCTGCGTTCCAACGCATGCGCCGCCACATATTTCTTCACCTCATCGGTATAGGCGGTCGGACGTCCCACCACCACCAGGTGCAAGTTTTCTGGCATATAGGCCATGGCTTGCACCGCCTGCAGGATATTCTTGCGTCGCTCGATGGTGCCCACATTGATGATGTAATGGTCGGGCAACTGGTATTTGCCTTTCACCGCCTGCAGGCGTTCTGCGGTTTCACGTTGGTTGAACCGCGTGCCGCAGCTCTGATAGATCACGTCAATCTTGTCCTCGCTCACACCGCCATAATACATGATGTCGCGCTTTGTGCACTCGCTGATGGCGATGATGCGTTGGGCTTCCTTGCACGTCCAGTAGAACTTGGCAGCATAGATCTTCGCATCTATCCAATGGTAGAATTCGGGGTGACGCATGAAAATCAAGTCGTGGATGGTCACCAAGGTCTTGATGCCACGGCGTGTGGCATGCAAGGGCAACTCGCCCGACAGTCCGTGGAAGATGTCCACGCCATCATGATCCAAGTCGTGCACGATGCCATAGGAGCGCCATGTGGCTTTGCCCAACCATCCTTTCTTTCCACGAGGATATACCAACTCCACATGCGGCAACGTTTCCACTTGCTGGCGGAAACTGTCACGTCCCTTGTCGGGTGCATAAAGGCGCAAGGAGGCACTGTCGTCCACGATATGCGACATGTCGCTCACAAGCGTGCGCCCGTAAGCTCCCAGTCCCGTTCCGTTGCGCAACACGCGCTTGGCATCATATCCGATAATCATAGTTCGCGTCTTGGTATGGTTCGTCCGTTTTCGATGATATATTCTTTGTCAAATTCTTCTCTCGTCCGTTTCCAGCGGTTGTGCGACCACAGGTAGTATTCAGGATGCTTCTCGATGGTCTGTTCCAGCATGCGGAAGAAACGCCTTGTAATCTCGTGATCGGGCAATGGGGCGGGATCGCGCGTGATGAGCCGATAGGTGCAGGTGTAATATCCGCGTTTCGGTCTGGCCATCTCCACATAGAACACGGCATTGTTCATCTTGCGCATGATGCGTTCTGCCCCAGTAAAGACGGGCGTGTCCTGGTGCAGAAAGTCGAGCCACAGGTGTATGTTGTTCATCTTGGGCCCCTGGTCGGCAATGTAGCCGAAAAGCGACATGATGCCTTGCTGCTTGTATCTGATAAGGTAGCGCAGGATATCTTGCTTCGGCACGGGCACGCCGCCCATATGACTGCGCAGGTCGATAAACAACCGGTCGAAGTATTTGTTGCGCAACGGGTGGTAGATGAGTCCCATCTTACGGCTCTCGGGCAAGTCGATGCCCACGCACGAGAGCCATTCCCAGTTGCAGTAATGTCCCAAGATGGCTGCTGCCGACTGTCCCTCCTCAAAGCATTTCTCCACCTCTTCCGAGTTGGTGATGGTGAACCGGCGTTGCAGTTCTGCCTTCGAGATAGACAGCAGTTTGATAGACTCCACGAAATAGTCACACAACCAATGATAGAACTTACGTTCGATCGTCATACGCTCCGCCTCGGTCTTCTCGGGGAAAGAGTTCTGCAGATTTCTGTGCACCACATTCTTCCTATATCCTGCGATATGATACAAGACCACATACAACACATCGCTCAAACCGTAAAGCTGTCTGAACGGAAGCAGGGATATGAGATAAAATATGGAATGTATGACTTTATACATCAGTATTCTTCAGTCTATGATTTGCAAAAGTAAGCAATATTTTCACCCGTAGCAAATTATTCCCTTACAAATTGTCACAATAGGGAGGATACAGCAAGGTTTAAGGTAAAAACAGAGATTAGTCTTTGCGCTTCATCTGCGCGGGGTCGACGCGGGGACACATCGACTACTACACTTGATATAGTAGGTGCAGCGTCCCCGCTGCAGCCCCTAAGCTTGTTCGAACGGCTTGTCATGTAGGAGGCGCGGCGCCCTCGCCGCGTCACTTGAGCTTGTCTGCATATATTTCTTGATGCGCTTCATATGCGGTAGGGGCAAAGCGAGGGCGCTTCGACTCCTATTATTAGTCTATGCGATTCATCTGCGCAGGGTCGACGCGGGGACGCGTCGACTACTACACTTGATATAGTAGGTGCAGCGTCCCCGCTGCAACCCCTAAGCTTGTTCGAACGGTTTGTAGCTGAAGCGCATCATGTAGGAGGCGCGGCGCCCTCGCCGCGTCACTTGCGCTTGTCTGCATATATTTCTTGATGCGCTTCATTTGCACTAAGGGCAAAGCGAGGGCGCTTCGCCTCCTATAATTAGTCTATGCGCTTCATATGCGCAGGGTCGACGTGGGGACACGTCGACTACTACACTTGCCATAGTAGGTGCAGCGTCCCCGCTGCAGCCCCTAAGCTTGTTCGAACGGCTTGCTGTTGATGAAGCGCATCATGTAGGAGGCGCGGCGCCCTCGCCGCGTCACTTGCGCTTGTCTGCATATATTTCTTGATGCGCTTCATTTGCACTAAGGGCAAAGCGAGGGCGCTTCGCCTCCTATAATTAGTCTATGCGCTTCATATGCGCAGGGTCGACGTGGGGACACGTCGACTACTACACTTGCCATAGTAGGTGCAGCGTCCCCGCTGCAGCCCCTAAGCTTGTTCGAA
>CAVJZZ010000066.1:0-15224 GCA_963654295.1 Lachnospiraceae bacterium
TAGAGCATCTGCCTTACAAGCAGAGGGTCGGCGGTTCGAATCCGTCAACGCCCACGATGGGGTGTCCCTGTAGTCCTTCGGGATTGCAGGGTTTTTTTCTTTTTATGCGGTTTTCGAGAGGAAGGGAAATCCGCTGATTCTATATTTCTTTTGGCTGTTCATGTGCGCAAAGGTCAACGCGGGGGCGCGTCGACTACTACATAGGTGCATCAGAAGCGCTTGTCATAGTAGGCGACGCGTCCCCGCGTCGTCCCCTGCGCTTGTCTGGAGTGCTTGTCTGGAGTGCTTGTCCTGCATATTTTCTTTTAGCTGTTCATCTGCGCAAAGGTCAACGCGGGGACGCGTCGACTACTAAACTTGTTCGATGCGTATGGATTGTAGGGACGATAGGGGAGGGGGAAAGAAATTTCTACCATATTTTAACGATTTTACCCTTGGTGTGTGGACTGCCATTGCTACCTTTGTAGGCAGAAACCATAAAACCAATACCAAGATGAACCTAAGAAAACTATTCCTCTTTGTCTGTGCTGCGGCTGCCTGGCCTGTGATGGCACAGCAGCGGGCGGAGCTCGACCTCTCCAGTCACGACTGGAACATCACCCTCGACCCCAAGGCACAGTGGGTGAACGATGAACTGTTTACGCCTCCCGTCCATGTGGCATCACTACCCGTACATGAACCTACCGGAGGGTGGTCTCTCCTCGACCGCTCCGACAAGCGCGGCGTACACCTCCCCGCTACGGTGGAGGGCGAGATGTGGGGCTGGAACGGTCAGACCTATGGCGTGACAGGCAACTACGTCGGCGTGTCGTGGTTCCACACCACGGTCAACGTCCCCTCCTCGTGGAAAGGGCAGCGCGTGGCACTGCAGTTCGATGCCGTGCGCTTCCGTGCCGAGGTGTTCGTCAATCGCCGTCTGGTGGGCTACGACCTCGTCAACAGCACACCCTTTGAGATCGATATCACCCCTTATGTGAAGTATGGCGATGCCAACGAGGTGGCGGTGCGCATCACCGACCCCAACGGCAACTTCAACTGGAAAGACTCGCAGTGCTATTCGTGGGGACCATATCTGGTGAACCCCACGCACGGCTTCGGCGGCATTACGGGACGCGTGCGCCTCTGCGCCACGCCTGCCACCTATATAGATGATGTGTTCGTGGAGAACACGCCCGCCATGTCCACCGTCGATGTGCACCTCTCTGCCCAGGGCGTGAAGACCGGCACGCCGCTATCGCTCGAACTCCGTGAGTGGGGCGGCAGCAGGGTGGTATGGTCGCACCAGGGGCAGATGACTGCCGACCAGCAGGACGTGACACTGGTGCTGCCCGACGCCAAACTGTGGAGCACCGAACATCCGAACCTCTATGAGCTCACCGTAAGACTCGGCGACGACGAGGTGAAGAAACGCTTCGGCTTCCGTTGGTTCGAGGTGCGCGACGTGCAGGGCGACCGCCAGTTCTACCTCAACGGCAAGCGCATGACGCTCGTCACCGCCATCTCGTGGAGCTTCTGGCCCGACAACGGCATCACACCCTCCAAAGAACTTGCCTACAAGCAGGTGCGCGATGCCAAGGCATTGGGCATGAACATGCTCAACTTCCACCGCACCATCGGTAATACCGACGTGCTCAATGCAGCCGACGAACTGGGTCTCCTTTACTTCGAGGAACCCGGCGGCAACCAGTATCCGGCGGGCAAGTTCGACGACGGCACCGTCTATACACGCTTCTATTTCAACTTCCGCAACGAGAAGCTGGCGCGCATGATACGGCGCGACCGCTCCCATCCCTCGTTGGTCATCTATAACCTCCACAACGAACGCGGCGCCATGCCGCAGGCGGAAGACCGCCGCGAGATGCGCATGGCACACCAGCTCGACCCCTCGCGCATCCTCACCTACAACTCGTGCAACGGACAGAACCCCGAGGGTGTGCCCGACGACCATTTCAAGTTGCACATGATGCCCCGCGACACCACCTTCCATAATGTGGGGTGGTGGGACAACCACCATGCCGGCGGACCGGGCGTCTACCACGACTATATATATAAAGGTAAGGACGACTACCTGCGCTGGTCGGGCAACAAGGGCGAGATCGTCTACTGGGGTGAAGAGGGTGCCATCGGCACGCCGCCCCGTCTGCAGCTCATCCGTGACGAGATCCTCAAGAGCGGCCGCACATCGGGATGGGAAGCCAAGGACTACCTGGCATGGTATGATGCCTACGACCGCTTCCTGAAGGAACGCGGTTTTTCCAAGGCGTTTCCCTGCGTCGACAGCCTGACCCGACAGATGGGCAACGTGGCATACTATTACCAGGGACGGGTGATGGAGAATGTGCACATCAGCAACACCGTGGATGCCTACGCCGTGAACGGATGGGAGTCGATGAAGTTGGAGAACCACTCGGGCATCGTCGACAACTACCGCAATCTCAAGGGCGACGCCAACCTGATTGCCCGCTACAACCGTCCGCTCTACCTCGCCGTGAAACTCACCCACAAGGTGCTCGCCGTGGGCGACACCACGAGTGTGGACGTCTATATCGTCAACCGCGAGAACGTGCACGGCAGTGCCCAACTGCTGCTCACTGCCAAGGATGCCACCGGCAAGGTGGTGGCGCAGACCAGGCGCAGTGTGCGCGTGAGCGGTGGCGTGACCTACGGCGAAGACCTGTCGCTGGGCTGGCGCGTGAAGATGAACACCGCAGGCTACACCCGCATCGAGGCACGGCTGGTGCAGAAAGGCAAGACCGTGGCAACGGGCGACGACATGGTCTATGCCGTCCAGATGAACGCCTCCGGCATCGCCGGCACCTGTGCCGTGGCAGACACCACGGGCCTACTGGCTGCCTACCTCCGTTCGCAGGGCATCCGGGTGGTTGACTACAAGAGCGGCAGACCGCAAGCCGACCTCATGCTCGTCGGTGCCTTTGAGCCCACGCAGTTCGGCAGTGGCTTCAGCGACATCCTCGAATGGGTATACACGGGACATACGCTCGTTGTGGTGGGCAACACCGAACGGTGGGCAGACCTGTTGTGCGACAAGGAGGTGATGGACTACCGGGGGGCCAAGGCACTGGGACGCTCGTGGTATGGCGGCAACTTCTTCTGCCGTCAGCACCCCATCTTCGAAGGACTGCCCACCGACTGCGTCTTCAACTGGGAGTATCAGTGCTTTGCCGCCTACAACCGCCGCCGCATCGGTCTTCGCGACATGAGTGGCAACATCCTGGTGGGCTGCGTGTCCGACCACCGCAAGGAGGTATACTCCGCGCTGTCCGAGATCCCCGCCGGCAGAGGTCGTGTGCTCATCACCACCCTCGACATCCCCGCATGCCTGAGCGGTACGCAAGCGTATACGAAGAAGGTGGACCTCGACGGCATGAACGAATCCATGAACACCTTCAACACGCAGGGCATGAACAAGGCAGACGCCGTGGGCAGACAGTTGCTGCTCAACATGCTCCGCTATGCATCAGAGAACAATCAAATCAAATAAAGCCATTATGAAACGTATCCTATTCACTGTTTTTGCTTTCTGCGCCCTGGGCGTTGTCTCGGCACAGAAGCGGTATAACCCCTTGAGGGAGACCGACGCTGCCTTCTTCAAGACGGCGGAGGCACGCCGCATCGGCGACCAGGTGGTGCTCTACCAGCGCGTCACGGGCGGCTGGCAGAAGAATGTAGACATGGCACGCCGCCTCACCGACGAGGAGCGCGGAAAGGTGCTCGCCGAGAAGAATCGCCGCGACGACTCCACCACCGACAACGATGCCACGACCACCCAGATGATCTACCTCGCCCGCCTCTACCAGGCCACCAAGGACACCACCTACAGCGGCGCCTTCAGCCGGGCGGTCGACTACCTGCTGAGCGGACAGTATGCCAACGGCGGATGGCCGCAGTTCTGGCCCGAGATGCACGGCTATCAGATCCACATCACGTTCAATGACGACGCGATGGTCAACACGATGACCTTGCTCCGTGGCATCGTCCGCCAGGAGAAACCCTATCAGGGCAAGCTCACCAGCAAGAGCCAGCGCCAGCGGGCGAAGACGGCATTCGACAAGGGCGTGGAGTGCATGCTCGCCACCCAGATACGCGTCGACGGAAAACCCACCGTGTGGTGCCAGCAGCACGACCGCGAGACCTATGCGCCCGCCCCGGCACGCGCCTATGAGTTGCCGTCCTATTGCTCGCAGGAGAGTGCCGGCATCGTTCGTCTGCTCATGGAGATCCCCAACCCCGACGAGCGCATCAAACAGGCAGTGCACGGCGCGATGGCGTGGTTCGACAAGTACAAGCTCACGGGTGTCCGCGTGGAACGTACGGGTGAACCCGGCTCTCCCGACCGCAACACCTCACTGGTGAAAGATGCCTCCGCCCACCCGATATGGGCACGCTTCTACGACCTGAAATACTGCGAACCCTACGTGTGCGACCGCGACGGCTTGCCGCGCCGCCATCTGGAGAACATCGGCACCGAGCGCCGCAACGGTTATGCGTGGTTCGGCGACCGCCCGGCAGCGCTCTACGAGATGTACGACGCATGGGTAGACAAGTACGACCCGAAGCACAAGGTGAACATCAGTCTCACCACCAAGGGTGCCAACGAGAACGGACTGATCGACATGTACCGCAGTCCGAAGAAGGACATGGCAGACTTCGATGCCGTGGTCAATCCCGGCGAGAGCATCCAGGCAGCCATCGAGAAGGCACCCCAGTCGCCGTCTGCACCTTATAAGATATACATCCGCAAGGGCACCTATCCCCAGAAGGTCATCATCGACCGCCCCAACATCGTCCTGGTGGGCGAGCAGCGCGACAGCACCGTCATCGTGCTCGCCGAGACTGCCAAGACACAGACCGTCAAGGAATACCACGGCAACCCCGTGGGCAATGGGGTGGTGGTGCTCCAGGACGGGGCTGACGACTGCGTGATCAGCTGTCTGACCGTCTACAACAACTACGGCACCACGGTGGAGAACACCACCACCCACCAGATGTCGGTCTTCGGTCGTGCCACCCGCACCATCGTCATCAACTGCAATGTGTGGGCGGACGGCAACGATGCCCTGTCGCTGTGGGCACCCGAGGGCAACGGCATGTATTACCATGCCGACCTGTTCCTGCGCTGTCCGGGTGTCGACTTCCTCTGTCCGCGCGGCTGGTGCTACGCCACCCGTTGCCGCTTCTATGGCGACGGCAGGGCGATGATCTGGCACGACGGCAGGGGTGACCAGTCGAAGAAACTCGTCATCACCAACTCCACGTTCGATGCCAAGCGCCCCACGGCATTGGGACGCTACCACCACGATGCACAGTTCTATCTGGTCAACTGCATGATGTCCGATCAAGTGCTCGATGCCAACATCGGCTATGCCTATTCCGACAAGGTGCTCGACCCGTGCCCCTGGGGGCAGCGCACCTATTACTATGGTTGCAAGCGTGAGGGCGGCAATAGTGGATGGCTCAACGACAACCTCGACAAGGCTCCGGGCAGTCCGGCGTTCCACATGCTCACCGCCCTCTGGACGTTCGATGGCAAGTGGGACCCCGAGCAGCGCATCCGCGACCTGTGGAATGTGCTCGCCTATTGATGCGCAATAAGGCATAAGCCGGCGATGAGGCTACAAGGTCTCATCGTCGGCTTTTCTTTGCCAGACTTCTTAAAATGTCTTTCATTAACACCAATATGTAGACAAATATGTTAATGAAATCAAATTAATGACATGAATATTTGGAGGGAAAGGAGAATATTATTACCTTTGCACTCGCTTTCAAGACAAATGGAAAAGCAAGGGCGTTTAGCTCAGCTGGTTTAGAGCATCTGCCTTACAAGCAGAGGGTCGGCGGTTCGAATCCGTCAACGCCCACCCAAGAGAAGCTTCACAATGTAGGTTGTGAGGCTTTTTTGTTTTTCTTACGAAACTTTTATATTTATTCTTCTGCCTTTCCGATATTAATTCGTACTTTTGCATCCATAATACGTATTATCATATACACACATGAATCTTGATTTATTGACAGCAATCTCGCCCATCGACGGCCGTTACAGAAGTAAGACAGAGGCTTTGGCGGATTATTTTTCGGAGTACGCACTGATTCGTTATCGCGTGCGTGTGGAAATAGAATATTTTATAACCCTGTGCGAACTTCCCCTTCCGCAGTTGGCATCGTTCGACCATGCACTGTTCGGGAAGTTGCGCGACATATACCAGCACTTTGACGAGACGTGTGCCCAGCGCGTGAAGGATATCGAGAAGGTGACCAACCACGACGTGAAGGCCGTGGAGTATTTTATCAAGGAAGAGTTCGACAAGATTGGCGGCTTGGATGCCTACAAGGAGTTCATCCATTTCGGCCTCACTTCTCAGGATATCAACAACACCAGCGTGCCCCTTTCCATCAAGGAGGCGCTCAACGACGTATACTATCCCCAGGTGGAAGAGCTCATCGCCCTGCTTCAGCAGTATGCCGACGAGTGGAAAGACGTGCCCATGCTTGCCAAGACCCACGGTCAGCCGGCTTCGCCCACACGCTTGGGCAAGGAGATCATGGTCTATGTATACCGCCTCACCGAACAGCTCAACCAACTCAAGGCATGCAAGATTTCTGCCAAGTTTGGCGGTGCCACGGGCAACTTCAACGCCCACCATGTGGCATACCCCGCCTACGACTGGCGTGCGTTTGCCAACCGCTTTGTGAGCGAGAAGCTCGGTCTGGAGCGTGAGCAGTACACCACCCAGATCAGCAACTACGACAACCTCGGCGCCCTCTTCGACGCCATCCGCCGCATCAACACGGTGATCATCGACCTCGACCGCGACTTCTGGATGTATATCTCCATGGACTACTTCAAGCAGAAGATCAAGGCAGGCGAGGTAGGCTCCAGCGCCATGCCGCACAAGGTGAACCCCATCGACTACGAGAACAGCGAGGGCAACCTCGGCATCGCCAATGCCGTGCTGCAGTTCCTCGCCCAGAAGTTGCCGGTGAGCCGCCTGCAGCGCGACCTCACCGACTCCACCGTGCTCCGCAACATCGGTGTGCCCCTCGGTCATGCCGTCATCGCCATCCAGAGCACGCTCAAGGGCTTGCGCAAGCTCATCCTCCACGAGGAGAAGATTGCTGCCGACCTCGACAACACATGGGCTGTGGTGGCTGAGGCTATCCAGACCATCCTGCGCCGTGAGGCCTATCCCCATCCCTACGAGGCGCTGAAGGCGCTCACCCGCACCAACAAGGCGATGACCGAGGAGACCATCCACGAGTTCATCCAGGGTCTCGACGTGAGCGACAGCGTGAAGGCAGAACTGATGGCAATCACCCCGCACAACTATACAGGAATTTAAATTTAGTAATTATTTATATTTGCACTAACCCAGCCGTGAGGCTATTAACGAGAAAGAATTATGGATATCGAAAACGAAAACAAAGAGTTGTCTCCTTCACAGAGCGACAACAGCCGTGATGGCTACAAGCCTAACACTCCCTCTGGAGGTTACCAGCGTGATTATCACAACGGACGCCCCATGCGTCCGCGTATTCATGGACAACGTGCGTCTTACACGCCCAACAGACCGATGCAGTCAAGCAGCGAAGACAGCGAGTTCCGTCCGGAAGGTTTCGGCGCAGGACTCCAGCAGAACAGCGGCAATGGCGGCATGCAGCAGCGTGGCGGTTACCGTCCCCGTTACAACAACGGTGGTCAGGAAGGTGGTTACCAGCCCCGTCAGCAGGGCGGCTACCGTCCCCGTTTCAACAACGGTGGTCAGGAAGGCGGCTATCGTCCTCGCTACAACAACGGCAACCAGGAGGGTGGCTACCAGCCCCGTCAGCAGGGCGGCTATCGTCCCCGTTTCAACAATGGCAATCAGGAGGGTGGTTACCAGCCCCGTCAGCAGGGCGGCTACCGTCCCCGTTTCAATAATGGCGGTCAGGAAGGCGGCTATCAGCCCCGTCAGGGCGGCTACAACAACCGTGGCGGTTACAACAACAACCGTGGCGGTTACAACAACAACCGTGGCGGCTATAACAATAACCGTGGTGGTTACAACAACCGCGGCTACCAGCAGCACACACCGGGCTATGATCCCAATGCGAAGTATAGCCTGAAGAAGCGCATCGAATATAAGGAAGAACACATCGACCCCAACGAGCCGATCCGCCTGAACAAGTATCTCGCCAATGCTGGCGTCTGCAGCCGTCGTGAGGCAGACGAGTTCATCCAGGCAGGCGTGGTGACGGTCAACGGCAACGTGGTGACCGAACTCGGCACCAAGGTGCTCCGTGGCGACGAGGTGAAGTTCCACGACCAGCCCGTATCGCTCGAAAAGAAGGTATACGTGCTGCTCAACAAACCCAAGGACACCGTGACGACCAGCGACGACCCGCAGCAGCGCAAGACCGTGATGGACCTCGTGAAGGACGCCTGTCCTGAGCGCATCTATCCCGTAGGCCGTCTCGACCGCAACACCACTGGTGTACTCCTGCTCACCAACGACGGCGACCTCGCCAGCAAGCTCACCCATCCGAAGTTCCTGAAGAAGAAGGTATACCACGTATATCTCGACAAGAACGTCACTGCTCACGACCTGCAGCAGATTGCCGACGGCATCACGCTCGACGATGGTGAGGTGCACGCAGATGCCATCGAATATGCCAGCGACACCGACAAGAGTCAGGTGGGCATCGAGATCCACAGCGGCAAGAACCGCATCGTGCGCCGCATCTTCGAAGGTCTCGGCTACCGCGTGGTGAAACTCGACCGTGTGCAGTTTGCCGGTCTCACCAAGAAGAACCTCCGCCGCGGCGACTGGCGCTTCCTCACCGAGAAGGAAGTAGACATGCTGCGCATGGGTGCTTTTGAGTAATACATAAACACAAGAAATAGATATGGAAAAGAAACGCAGAACAAAGGTTGTAGACCTGCTGAAGCGCACCGACTTCGGCAGTGTGGTCGACGTGAAGGGATGGGTGCGCACGCACCGCAGCAGCAAGGCTGTCGACTTCATCGCTGTCAACGACGGCTCTACAATCAACAACATACAGATTGTGGTCGACCCCTCGACGGTCGACGACGATCTGCTCAAGCAGGTGACCACCGGCTCTTGCATCCACGTGGTGGGTGAGCTGGTGGAGAGCCAGGGCAAGGGACAGACCGTGGAGGTGCAGTGTCAGCAGATAGAGCTCTACGGGCCTTGCGGCAACGACTACCCGATGCAGAAGAAGGGTCAGAGCTTCGAATATATGCGCCAGTACGCCCACCTGCGTCTGCGCACCAACACGTTCGGCGCTGTGATGCGCATCCGCCACAACATGGCAATCGCCATCCACAAGTTCTTCCACGACCGTGGCTTCTTCTACTTCCACACGCCGCTCATCACGGCGAGCGACTGCGAGGGTGCCGGCCAGATGTTCCAGGTGACCACCAAGAACCTCTACGATCTGAAGAAGGGCGAGGACGGCAAGATCACCTACGACGACGACTTCTTCGGCAAGATGACCAGCCTCACCGTGAGCGGTCAGCTGGAGGGCGAGTTGGGTGCCACGGCACTGGGACAGATCTATACGTTTGGTCCTACGTTCCGTGCGGAGAACAGCAACACGCCGCGCCACTTGGCAGAGTTCTGGATGATAGAGCCCGAGGTGGCGTTCATCGACATGGATGACCTCATGGACCTGGAGGAAGACTTCATCAAGTATTGCGTGCAGTGGGCACTCGACAACTGCCAGGACGACCTGGAGTTCCTCAACAAGATGATCGACAAGGGACTCATCGAGCGTCTGAAGTCTGTCGTTGCCGACGACTTCGTGCGCCTGCCCTACACCGAGGGTATCAAGATCCTGGAGGAGGCTGTCAAGAACGGACACAAGTTTGAGTTCCCCGTATCGTGGGGTGTCGACCTGGCGAGTGAGCACGAGCGCTATCTCGTCGAGGAGCACTTCAAGAAGCCGGTCATCATGACCGACTATCCGAAGGCGATCAAGGCGTTCTATATGAAGATCAACGAGGACGGCAAGACCGTTCAGGGCACGGATGTGCTCTTCCCGCAGATTGGCGAGATCATCGGCGGCAGTGTCCGTGAGGAGAACTACGACAAGCTGATGGGTGAGATTGCCGAGCGCAACATCCCGATGAAGGATATGTGGTGGTATCTCGACACGCGCAAGTACGGATCATGTCCTCACGGCGGTTTCGGTCTCGGTTTCGAGCGCCTCATCCTCTTCGTGACAGGCATGCAGAACATCCGCGACGTCATCCCGTTCCCCCGCACGCCCAAGACAGCAGAATTCTAATCAGACCCTATTTGATTAAAGAATAATCCCGGCAAGCTCAAAAAGCAGAGCGAGCCGGGATTTTTCTTTAATATGGAAATATGGAAATATGGAAATATGGAAATATTGGGGAAAAGCACAGTGTAGTAGTCGACGTGTCCCCACGTCGACCCTGCGCATATGATTGGCTTGTCGCTCAAATCTCATGCGCATCGACCAAGCTTAGGGGCCGACGCGGGGACGCGTCGCCTACTACGACAAGCATAAGAATCTAAATAAGCAAATTAGAGAAAATATCACCACAACAGCAGGAGGCCGGCGAAGGCGGCGAAGATGATGATGTGGATGGGGTTCACCTTCACCCACTTGGTGCCCACAAAACTGGCGACGAAGAGGGCGACGTTGACCCAGAAATGCCATGGGTTATCGGGCGTGCTGAAATTCTCGGGCGTGCACAGCAACAAGGTGGCTGCGGCAAGCAGTCCCACCACGGCAGGACGCAGGGCATAGAAGATGCTCTGCACCGCCGGCGTACTCATATAGCGCATCAGCACCTTCGCCATGAGCATCATCAGGATAAACGAGGGGAGGATGAGCGCCAGCGTGGCGACAGCACTGCCCAATACCGCCATGCCTGTGCCCATGCCGGCATTGTGGATCGCCGTATAGCCGCAATACGTGGCGGCGTTGATGGCAATCGGACCCGGCGTCATCTGACTGATGGCGGCGATGTTCGCAATCTCTGCCGACGTCATCCAGTGGTGGTTGATCACCGTCTCCGTCTGGATGAGCGAGAGGATGCCATAGCCACCTCCGAAGCCGAAGATGCCTATCTCGAAGAATGTGATGAACAGTTGCAGGAATATCATGGCTCGGTGGGTTTGACGAGGGTGCCATACAGATAACCGCCCAGTCCGGCGGCAAGGATGACATACACGGGGTTGACATGCATCGCCCAGATGGCGAGAGCGCTGGCGATGGGAATCCAGCATGTTGCCAAACTGATCTTCGCGCTCTTGGCGAGGTTGAACGTGGGCACGGCAATCAGCGCCACCACGGCGGGGCGGATGCCGTTGAACATCGCTGCCACCCACGGCACGTCCTGAAACTGGTGGAAGAAGATGGCGATGACCAGGATGGTGAGGAAAGAGGGCAGGGCGGTGGCTGCGCAGGTGCACAAGGCTCCCGGCAGCCGCCTCAGCCGATAGCCGATAAACACGCTCATGTTGATGGCGAGGGCGCCGGGGCAGCTCTGTGCCACGGCGATGATATCGGCAAATTCGTCCCTGCTGAGCCAGTGGTGCTTGTCCACTACCTCAGCCTCTATAATAGGAATCATGGCGTATCCACCCCCAAGGGTGAATGCGCCAATCTTCAGGAATGTCTTGAAACTACTCTTATAGAAGTCGTCCATACATTATTTATGTTCTTCAATCCACTTGCGTGCATTGACAAACGCCTCGATCCACGGAGTGATCTCCTCGTTGCGGCGGTCGCCGGGATACCATCCGCACTGCCATGGGAAGATGGCACGTTCGGGGTGGGGCATCATGGCGAGGTGGCGTCCGTCCTTCGAGCAGATGGCTGCCACGTTGTAGTCGGAGCCGTTCGGGTTGCCGGGATATTCGGCGTAGTTGTATTTCGCCACCACGTTGTAGTGGTCTTCAGCCTCGGGCAGATAGAAGCGTCCTTCGCCGTGAGCCACCCAGATGCCGAGTTTGTTGCCGCTCAGGGTGCGGAGCATCACGCTCTCGTTGCGTGGGATGCTCAGTCCGAGGAAGGCACTCTCGAACTTCTTCGAGTTGTTCGGGCGCATGTGGGTGCGGTGCTCGTGCTCCGGGTTGATGAGGTTCAGTTCGATCATCAGCTGGCAACCGTTGCAGATGCCGAGGCTGAGGGTGTCCTTGCGGGCGTAGAACTTGTCGAGTGCCTCCTTGGCTTTCGGGTTGAAGAGGAAGGCACCAGCCCATCCCTTGGCAGATCCGAGCACGTCGCTGTTGGAGAAGCCGCCGCAGAACACGATCATGTTCACGTCTTCGAGGGTCTCGCGTCCGCTGATGAGGTCGGTCATCATCACGTCCTTCACGTCGAAGCCGGCGAGATAGAGCGTGTATGCCATCTCGCGTTCGCCGTTGGTACCCTTCTCGCGGATGATGGCAGCCTTGATGCCCGACGGCGTGCGGCGGTCGGCAGAGAGGCCGAACTGTGCCAGCGTGCCGCGGAAGGTGTCGTTGAACTTCATCTCCACGGGTTGTTTCTTATAGTTGGTATAGCGCTTCTTGGCGCATCCGTTCATGCTCTGCTTCTGGTCGAGTTCATACGAAGTCTTGTACCAGGTGTCGCGCAGGCTGTCGATGTCGAAGGTCTGCTCGCTGTCGTCCTTCTTGATGACGAGGGTGCGGGTGTCGGGGGTGGGGTAGCCGATCTTGGCGTATGCCACACCCTGCTCGTCCATGAACGCCTTGAACTCCTCCTTGTGCTCGTCTGATACCTGGATCACCACGCCGGGGTTCTCCGCCATGAGGATTTTCACCAGGTCGTCGCAGGCGATGTCGTGCAGGTTCACGTGCATGCCGCCCTTCGGGTTGGCGAAGCACATCTCCAGCAGACAGGTGATCAGACCGCCGGCGCTGATGTCGTGGCCAGCCATGATCCATCCCTTCTTCACGAGTTCCTGTACGGCATTGAAGCAGTCGACGAAGTATTCGGGGTCGGTCACGGTGGGCACGTCGTCGCCCACTTTGCCGAGGCTCTGTGCGAAGGCGCTGCCGCCGAGGCGCAGTTCGTCGTTGCTGAAGTCGATATGGTAGAGTGACGAGCGCTTGTCGTTCACCAGCACGGGCGACACCGTCTTTTTCACGTCAGACACCTCGCCGCCGCTGGTCACGATGACCGTTCCGGGGGCGATGATCTTCTCGCCGTTGGGGTATTGCTGTGAGAGGGAGAGCGAGTCCTTGCCTGTCGGCACGTTCACGTGGATGGCGCAGCAGAAGTCGCTCAGTGCTTTCACGGCGCTGTAGAGACGTGCATCCTCACCCTTCTGCGAGCGGCAGGGCCACATCCAGTTGGCTGAGAGCGAGAGACTGTCCATGCCGTCGGCGAGCGGAGCCCACACGATGTTGGTCAGCGACTCTGCCACGGAGAGCACCGACCCTGCTTCGGGCGATGCCAGTCCTGCCTGCGGTGCATGTCCGAGGGCGGTGGCGATACCTTTCTCGCCACGGTAGTCGAGGGCTACCACGCCGCAGTCGCTCAGCGGCAGTTGTATCTCGCCCTGGCACTGCTGGCGTGCCACCTTGCCCGTCACCGAGCGGTCCACCTTGTTGGTCAACCAGTCTTTGCACGCCACTGCCTCCAGCTGGAGCACGCGGCTCACGTATTCGTTCAGTTTGTCTTGTGTATAGGTGACGTCCTCATAGTGGCGTTCCACGGTCTCGTCGCGCATGATGGTCTTGGGCGAGTGGCCGAACATCTGTGCCACGTCGAGGTCGAAGGGTTTCACGCCGTCGCCCTGCACGAACGAGAAGTGGGCGTCGCCGGTGGTTTCTCCCACCACATACAGCGGTGCACGCTCGCGCTCGGCAATCTTGCGCACGTGGTCGATGTGCTTCTCGTCGATGAGCAGACCCATGCGCTCCTGACTCTCGTTGGCGATGATCTCCTTCGCCGAGAGGGTCTTGTCGCCGATGGGCAACTTGGTCATGTCGATGCGGCCGCCACATTCCTCTACCAGCTCCGACAGGCAGTTGAGGTGACCTGCCGAACCGTGGTCGTGGATAGACACCACGGGGTTGTTGTCTTCTTCCACCAGGGCGCGCACCAGGTTGTAGGCACGCTTCTGCATCTCGGGGTTGGCACGCTGCACGGCGTTCAGTTCGATGCCGTTGCTGTAGCGTCCGGTGTCTACGGACGATACCGATCCGCCGCCCAGACCGATGCGATAGTTGTCGCCGCCCACGACGACCACCTTGTTGCCCGTCTGCGGTTCTTTCTTCAGGCAGTCGCGCTTGGTGCCGTAGCCCACGCCGCCGGCGAGCATGATTACCTTGTCATAGGCATATTTCTCGTTGCCCTCCTGGTGTTCGAAGGTGAGGAGCGAACCTGTGATGATGGGCTGGCCGAACTTGTTGCCGAAGTCGCTGGCGCCGTTCGATGCCTTGATGAGGATCTGTTCGGGTGTCTGGTAGAGCCATTTGCGCACGGGCATGATGCTCTCCCAGTCGCGTCCGCCTTCCAGCCGTGGGTATGCCGTCATGTAGACAGCCGTGCCGGCGATGGGCCATGAGCCTGTGCCGCCGCCCATACGGTCGCGGATCTCGCCGCCGGTGCCGGTGGCAGCGCCGTTGAACGGTTCTACGGTGGTGGGGAAGTTGTGGGTCTCTGCCTTCAGCGAGATGACGCTCTCGATGTCCTTGATGCGGAAGTAGTCGCTCGTCGACTGGTCGGCGGGGGCGAACTGCTCGATGACGGGACCCTGTGCGAACGCCACATTATCCTTATAGGCAGACAGTATCTTGTTGGGGTTTTCCTGTGTGGTCTTCTTGATCATCGCGAAGAGCGACGACTCCATCTCCTTGCCGTCGATGATGAAGGTGCCGCCGAAGATCTTGTGGCGGCAGTGTTCTGAGTTGATCTGGGCGAAGCCGAAGATCTCGGAGTCGGTGAGCGGACGGCCCAGTTCCTTCTCGATCTTGTGCAGGTATTCGATCTCTTCGGGCGAGAGGGCGAGACCTTCCTCCTCGTTGTAGCGCTCCAGGTCTTCCACGTGCTTGATGGGTTCAGGCTGGTGGTTCACGGTGAAGATGTCCTGGTCGAGACCCTCGTACATGCGTTGGAGCATGGGGTCGTGGTCGGCATCTTTCGAGTCTACGGGGAAGTACTCTTCTATACGCGAAATGCCGTTAAGACTCATGTTCTGAGTAATCTCAACGGCATTCGTA